>JAEORM010000195.1 GCA_016840905.1 Candidatus Gerdarchaeota archaeon
ATGTTGATCGACCACTACCAATTTATGAAAATCAAACTATTTCTGCACCACACATGGTTGCAATAATGATCAGTAAAAATATTTTAGATTTGCATATTGGAGATATTTGTCTTGAAGTAGGTGGTGGGTCAGGTTATCATGCTGCAGTTATTGCTGAAATGGTAGCTCCAACAAACGAGGATAAAAGTAAATGGGGCCATGTTTATACAGTAGAACGTCTTGGAAAATTAGTTAAATTTGCAGAAGAAAATCTAAAGAGGACAAAATATGATACTAGGGTGACAGTAGTAGAAGGAGATGGTTCATTAGGTTTACCCGATAAAGCACCTTTTGATAAGATTACAGTAGCATGTGCTGCACCTACTATTCCTCCTCCTTTAATTGAACAACTAAAACCAGGTGGTAGATTAGTTATTCCCGTTGCTTCTCCAAGTCAGTATTATCAAGAATTGAAAGTTATTACAAAACTTAAGGATGGTAGCTTAAAATCTGAAGCTAAAGGAGGAGTAGCTTTTGTACCTTTAATTGGCAAATATGGTTACTAACTACTTTCACCAAAAAAGTCCGTTAAACTCATTTGATTATTTTTCTCTTGAATGAAATATTCATTTATAGATTCATTGAACAACCTTAGTCTTTGCTTAATATATTCAGATAATTCATATTCGTTAATTAACTTTTGAGCTGTTTCATAGTATTTGGTGACTGTTTTTTTATGAACTGTTAGTAATAATTTTCCGCCATCTGAACAATTCGAACATTTCCCTGAAAGTGGTAATCGTCGATATTTAGCATTACATTTTATACAACGAAATGTTTGTGAACCAAATGCTCGAAGACAACCAATCATATCGGGGAAGAAATGTTTGTTAATAACACGTTCAGCAACATCTTCCATATCAACTGCGCGAATAATATGAGCTATTTCCAATTGGGCGTCTAATTTCTCAGCCATTTTTCCCAAACGAGAATAATTAGTAGAAATAGGTCCTTTAGCTATGTCAGTTGTATCATGAGTAAAATGAAAATTCTCAAATTGTTCAGGAGTATCAAGACGATTAGCTATAAGATCAATTATTCGAGAAATTTTCTTAGGATCAATAAACTTGTATGTTTGGTCATAAAATTCCAAAGGATATCTTTTCATACAGTCAACTGCATGTGATTCATCATCAACTTCTCTAGGATTGAGAATAATACCTAAAGTTAATGGAGCATCCATTGATCCACCACGAGTTATTGGTAGAAATTGCTTTGAAAAATCCAAAAAACCTTCAAGCATCAAAATAACAGCATCTTCATCACCATCACATTGATGTGTAAGAATATATTCGTTAACCAATACCGTATGATATTTTTCTGCATTTAATGAATAGACATACTCATTATCTGATTCAATTAATTCAATTTCTTTAACAGATTGAATTTTATTGTTTAAGAATAATTTTCGAGGTGAAGTAATTTTATTTTTAGATATTAAACCTAAAAATTGTTGTTTTCTTTTAGAAGTAAAGCCAATCTTCTCATTAAAAATTAATACATTTTCACCTCGAATTGTTAATCTGTATTCCGTACTAGTTTCACGAATAGTGCTTGAATAACTCGAGAATATACCAAATCGCAATAATAGTAAGTCCACATCCTTAAGCAATTCTTTACTTACTGATGAACAATTGACAGTCTCTCTTGTTCTATCAATTCCTCCATCCCCACTAAAGTATGCGCTAATTAGGAATTTGATTTTTTCTTTGGGTAATTTTAACAAATTTGATGGAATTTTTTTGTTATGTGCTCCGCTTTGAAGATTCAATATTTTTTTGAAGAATTCATAAACAACTCTGCTAGCTATAGTTATTCGATTAGAATTTATATAAGGTTTAAATCCATCTCCAAAAATCATTGATAATGATATTAACATATCTTCTCGTATGTCAGCTTCGGATACAGCTAAATCCACTTGGTAATTTATCTTATTGATTTTTCTATAGAATCCTTCTGCAAGATAATATCCAATTAGCCTCATCAAATGCTCATTAAATGGAATAATTCTATTTATGAAAGTATGATCTCTCTTAAAACCTAATGAACAGTTTGGAACATCTTGTATTGTTAAATGGTTCATGTTTAATATTTGTTCAAGTATGCTTAGTGGGATTGAATCTCTTTGTTTATAGTAATTATTTAGCGTTTTTTTATTAATAGCTAATTTTTCAGATAGCTCTTTCAATCCATTTTTGTTCACAATATTTTGAATAAAGCCTTTAATCCCTCTTACCATCAAGTCATTTTTTAAGCCATTAAAATGATCTTTCATGAATTCTTGGAGTAAATCAATTTCCTGTATATCAATCTCATCCAAATCAAGGACAGGTAAAATGAAGCTATCACCTTTTTTTACTTCAAAAGCTCTCTTTTCAGTTATTTTTTCATTATCAAAGACTAAAACAGGATGATCAGGTGTTGTTGTAAATGATCTCTTACCTATCAAATGAAATTTGATTAAATGTTCTGGTGCTGGTGATTTTATTACATCCACAATATTTGTAAGAACAGTTTTTCCTTCCGTTGCATCAAAAGAATGAACTTTAATCGCCTTGTTTGATTGTTTTTTAACTTTCACCATTTTCTCTGTTGTTTCGTTTTCGAATTCTTTTTCATAAAGATCTTCTATCTTTATACGTTCTATTTTCCCATCGATGTCAACTAAAATCTCAGTTTCACCTGGGAAACAATTTCTTCTCTTTGCTGCCTGCCAATAGGGATGAGCTAAATTCCCTTTTACTGATGAAAAACCAACAATTCTACCAGTAATACCTGAAGAAGTATGTGGTGCTAATCCAATAACAAAATGACCAATAAGATCAGTTATTTTTGTTATATTATAATATCTAGGAAAACCATAAACTAACTCTAACATATCATCAACATACTTAGATACACGATAAAGGAACTCACCATTATCAAGGTTTAGAACCACATCCTGTATTTTTAATTCTAGTATTTGATTAGTATCAGTCAATGGATTATTTTCTATATCATGAGTATATCCTAGTTCTATTAATTGTTCAATAGAAGCATTAACTTCTTTTGGTTTGAAATGCATAAGAGGTATATCAGTTGAATCAAACCGAATTGTTCCATCTTTATAGACATTCAATCCATGACGGGCTCGAAGAAAACCTTTCTCAAGTATTTCAGGGATTTTTCCTTTATTCATTAATTTTTTAACCCCTTTTGTATCAGAAGGAATTGATCCTCCAAGAGTTTTCTTTACTCGAGTAATGTCCTCTTTTAAATCAACAACCCGTTGTGAATAAGTTGCTGTTGGGCGATTACATGATTCACAAAATTCATCTGTAGTTTCTCTTCCACAACTTGGACAACTTCTAATAAATTCAGTTCTTTTATTACAATTGGGACAAACAGCAAGATGTGTAATAATGTTGCAACTTTTACATTCTCTTTGAGTTACAGTTATAGTGATATTCTCTTTTTTCGCAGCTTCTAAAATCAATCTATTATTACCACCACCTTCCATTTCAATTGGGAAGAGTGAATGTATAGGTGGATTCATCTTTCTCTCTTTTGCTTTTTCAGGTCGCCCCATTCTAGCACCAGTATAAATCGGTGACTTCATTCTGATCTCAAAAGGAACCATATGAGAAAAAGGTGGACCTGCTTCACGTTCTATATCTTGAGAATCTATTTTTGGATTTTTTAATTGCATACAATGATCTAGAATCAAATTACTTTCTTCAATGACGATGTGTTGTTTTATTACTTTATGCGGTAAACCTATACGTTCAAGAATTCGTTTCTGGCTAAATTCTTTGGTTAAAACTACTGCATCTCTATTTCTAGAAAATTCTTGAACCTTCTCTTTATCATTAACTCGAGAAATTATTATATCACTTCGTAACTCAAAAAACTCGTCAAAAGAAATATCATGCCAGGCATAGGTATAAAATGGATGAAGTGGAATCATAAATTCATAGCTAAAAGTTAAGGCTTCTTCTTGTGTAGGTTTTGTTTTCATAGGATTTGTTAGAAACTCCATCAAACGTTCGGTTTTCATATTTAGTAATTTAGCTGCTTCATCAATATTATTACCATATTTTTGTTTAATTTTCGATTCTAAGTATAATACCCACCATTCCTCAACAAATCCTGACGGTATTAAGGGGTGATTGTTTTCAAGGAATTCACCAAATCCCACTAGGAGATCACCAAGGAATAATATTTCCTTGATTTTTTTCTCGTATTTTGTTGCTTGTTCATAAGTTTCAATTTTAAGTACAGTGCCATCTTTTAGGAGTACTATTGGTCCTTCAATAGAATCTACAGGCAGTACAACGCTGCCTTTCCCAGGTCGTTCAGTTCGTATGTGTGTTCCTGGTGCAAGAAATTCATTAACTATTTTCATAGTTGCTGGATGAATACCTATACCGGCTAACCCAGTATTTCTAGAATGACCATACCTTATTCTGAAACCACCTGGTTTTGATGGGTGGGAAAATATTGGGCGACCAGCAATTACATCTTTAATATAACCATATGATGGTTGACTTTTTGCTTTAGCTTCTTCTTTTTCTTTATTTGCTTCTGCTTTCGCTACTGTAGCTTTGACAGATTTCAACCAATCCCAATCAGTTAGCCCTACCGCATTAACTGTTTTGAGAATTTTCATAGCTCGACCAACAATACCATCATTTAGAACGAGACAGGCTCCACCTCTCAATGAATTAGTTTCAATTCTTGGTAAATCACGAAAAGCTGAAACTTCATCAGGATTTGTACTTTCTCCTGTAACTTCAACTGGTAAATTCATAACAGCATATTCTATTTGTTCTGGAGTAGTTGGACTTTGTAAATGCATGACTCGATTATATAAATCAACTTCTTCAATAAAACGCTTCATCTCTTGCCTAGTTGCCTTATACCGAGATAAATTCAACGCCTTTCTCACATGGTCAGAAATCAATACAGTTAAAGCAGCTTCCGTTCCACCAGCAGAACGAATTGGACCTGCAAAATAAACAGCTAAATATTTCGAATTATCATCATTTCGTTTTATTTTTACCTTAGCAATTCCTTCTAGTGGTGCAGCGGTAACTCCTTCCGTAAGTATGGCTAATGCCGATCTAATAGCTATATCAGCTTTTTGCTCATCTGGTAAATCACCTATTAATTTACCTGTTGCTAGTTCTTGGGCAATTTTAAAAGCAACATTTTCTCGGTCCATCTGTTTACTTAAACTACTAATTCTATCAGCTATCCCCTTAATACCCATCAATCCTTCAACTTTTCCAGCAACATCTTTTGCCAAATGGATTTCAGGTTCTAATTCTGGATCTAGTCCTTTTTTCCTTGCATTGCTAGCTAAAGCATATAATTTATACACTTCTTCTTCTAGCATATGAAAATAAGCTTTCATGTTCTCAGAGGTAGCTAATTCAACCACTTTAGTTTCACAACTTGTATTCGTTTAGCGTTTCACGTGTTAATTAATTCTATTACTTAAGTAGAAAATTCCATTTAATAATTCTAGTACTACGATTAACTCCTCTCTTGTTCTTATGGAATTATCAAATAAGCATTTTCTATAATTGATTTCCCTATTAACGAGGGTATTATTCCTAAAACAATTAATCCTATTGCTACTATAGTACCAATAACAGATGTCATCGAAACATCTTGACCTAATCCACCTGTCATTAAAGATGAATCTTGGTCTGGTTTATCAAATAACAGATATTTGATTACAATAAGGAAACTGATTAGCATTAATACTAGTATGAAGATAATGATAATAGTATAACCAACATAATTCAATTGAATTAAAGTAAATAATAACATATAGAGATTAACCCCACCAAACATTGGTAATATCCCTATCATTGATGCTAGTCCTACAATTAGATTAAAGGTAGTTAATGGATATTCTCTGCCTACCCCCCGCAAATCAATCAATTTTTCACTTTGATTTCTTTTCGACATTAAATGATCTTTAGCAATGAAAGCAAGAAATGAAGTTATTCCGATATTAATTATCTGTAGGATACTATAACCAAAACATTCCTTAACAGAGAAGAGTGTTTCTTCTGTTCCTGAATTAACCATTCCACCAATAGATATTCCTGTTAAAATCACACCTATATTTACAAATATTGTATAAATAATTATCTTTGATAAAGTGATATTTTCTTTATCTTTGCGAGTTACTTGATATACTAATACAAGAACACCTTCTAATGCAGTGATCAAACCAATTATTGCTAAAATTAATGTATAGTTGATGATAGGCATTTGTGCAGTATCAAAAAATGAATATAAAACACGAAAGATCGACAATAATGCTAAACCACTAACTATTCCTATTGAGAACACTTGAGTAGTTGCGCTTGATTTTTCTACCGCATTAGGCATCCAAAGATTCATCATAAATATGTTAGCTAATAAGCCAAATCCTCCGATGGTTAAAGCAATAATTAAGTAAATGATTGACTTGGCATCAGTGGTTATACGTTCTGAATTTAAAAGTGTAATATCTTCGTGGATATGATCATAATTCAATGTTCCAAACAATCCATAACATAATATTACTGCTATTAGAATGAAAACCATACTTAAACTAATTAAAATAAAAGCTCGCATACCGCCTTCTCTTAGATCTTCCCGTTTCTTTTGGAAAGCAATTAATGATATTAGGGAAATATCAATTATAACCCAACCTAGTAGTGTTGTGAAATAATCATTTGCTAAAACACTAGTATTAATACCTGACACAAGGAATAATATTAAGCTAATGTAAATAGAGCCTTCAATTTTACCTCGTTGTTTAGCAGATTCATAGAAGAGAATTAACATTACTATAATATTCAAAATTATTAGGAAAATACCACTAAAACCATCCACTTTAAATTGAACACCTGAAGGTGCACTATATTCTGTTCCTGAAACTGATTTGTAAAAACCATACAAAATGGATGAAGATCCATTTCTAATTTTATGATACAATGCAGCAAAGAGTATAATGTTGACAATTATTCCTCCAGCAGCTATTTCTCCTGAGAAATTTTTCAACCACTTCCTTAATCCAAAAAGAAATATTGCTAATATAAATGGAAGAAATATTGTTGTAAATATTAGGAAATTAATTGAAATTTCAGCCATTATGATATACCTCCCATTATTAGAAAGATACAAATCAGTAAGACGATAGAAAGAACTGCCCATATTACACTGCCAAAAGGAGCTTTAATTCTAGTCCAGGAAAAGAACTTACCTAAATAATCTATTGGTCTGAAAATCACAACCTCATAGATTTTATCTAGATAAAGACCATTTGTGAAGAATTTCTTGAAAGGAATTATAAATTTACTATTTTTAAATTTAAATAGTAGATTTCCTTCTCCATCTCGATAAAGGAAATATCCTGTAAGGAAAGCTGTAATTGATGTTAGTAAAATTATTGGTGATGAAATGAAATTAGCCGTGATAGGCGAATCATAGTTTACTAATATACTTTGACCAAGTATTCCGGAAAATAGATAGGATTTGGGATAACCAACTAATAAGAGAATCATTCCTGCTGCCATAGCCCAACCTAAAGCTAATCCTGTTGAAAAAACTGATAAGGAGTTCAATGGTCTAGTTGAATAACCTTCATCCATTTCTCCATAGAAAATTTGCATATATATTTTCACAATTGAAAAAACAACTAACATTGAGCAAATTATAGTAACAATATAAAGTATCCAATGAGTTGGTATTGCACTTACACGTAATGCTTCAAAGATCATATCTTTTGAAAAATACATACTAGATGGAAAAATCCCTGCAAAACTTACTATAGAAAAGATTCCTAATAATTGTAGGAAAGGATATTTGTTTTTTATCCCACTTACTCGAGAAATATCTTTAATGCGTAAAGATTCAATGACCATGCCAAAAACTAATGCAAGAGTAATAACAGTCGGTGCTCCTACAATTATCTGGAAAATCGTTCCAACTAAACCCAAAGAGGTATTTGTGCTGAAACTTAATAGAGCTAAACTGAGCTGTGTTATTCCTGCTCCAATTGTTACTCGATTGATATTTTTTGTTACCAATAAAAAGCCTGCAACTATTATTAATGAAATTAAAGCAATCCATCCAATCATCATAAAAGGTGCTGAATGATACAGCTCAATACCGGTACCTTCTTCTAATCCCTTGTTTGAAAATAAGGGATAAAACAAACAAAGTAAAAATATACCTATATTTCCTACTGTAACTGATATCAAACTTGTTGAAATTGGCAAAGGTGCTTTTGAAATATCATAATCAGATTTTTCTCCCCCAAGAGGCCACAAGAGGAGAGGTATTTGTGCTGATTTTATCAATGCACCAATAGTTATGAACAACTTGATGAGTAACCTTGTTGTTCTACTTGATTCCCCAATTATTGTTATTGGTTGTTGAGACCAAATTTCAAAGATAATGTGTATAATAGGTGTTTTAAAAGCAACAAGAATAAAGCTAAAACCAATGAGAATGAAAATATCACCAATTACACTCATTATCAAATATCTGATAGCTGCTTTTCCAGCTTTATCACCCTCATCTCCTGATTTCTTATACCAATGTGATATTAAGAAAAATGCTCCTATTGCAGCAACTTCTATTCCTCCAAACATCCAAAATAGGTTATTGGAGAAAATTATCAACATCATAGCTGCAACAGTTAATTGGAAGAAAAACCAATATCTTGTTCGATTTCGATCATAAGTCATATAGGATATTGAATATAATGCTAAAAGAGCTGATAAACAAATTGTTGCACATGCTAAAACAATTGAAATTTCATTGATACGTAAACCAATCGCTATTCCAGGCAACCAATTTACAGAAAAAGTTACATGAGAGTGAAGATGTTTGAATAAGATAAATGAAATTATTACCATTGGTAAGAAAACTAAAATAAAAATTAACCAATCTCTTGTTTTCCCTTCTGCAGCAACAGCATCTTCAAGTCTACCTAATAATATACCTAAAAATGAACCAATAACTGGAATAATAATTAGTAAGGCAGCTAATAATAAACCACTCATGTTGTTTTCGCTCCATTTTCTTCTTTTTGACTTTCCTCTTCATCTGAATTAGTAGTCAATTCTTCTTTTGGTTTTTTAATAAACCCTTCAAACTCGAAGTTAAAATCTAAAATTGTTGAATCATTATTTTGTTTTAATTGCCTTTCTATTGACGTTCCTACTATCAAGAAAACTAGACCTATTACCATAATAAATAATGAAAGAGTATGAGCAAATGGTGAAGGATAGAGAGTAGAACCATCATTTCCTAAGCCAAATGATAGAAGCAACAGAATTGCTGCTAATAATAATATTTCAACACTAAAAACAACACGAATAAATCGTTTACTTGTAATTAATCCATAAATTCCTATACCAAATAGGACAATGACAGCAATTAATGTATAAGGAAAGAGTGTTGTCCAATCCATTAATATTCTCTCCTCCTTTCTTCACGTATAGGTCTTGAAATTATTTGTTTATGTCCAACAAAATAATAAGCTGAAATTACTCCTAATAAAATAATAATTAAAATCAATAGTAAATCAAGAACTCTGAAAGTCCATAAATATTCACCAAGTTGTTTTACAAAAATAATAAGATCGAAATTATCTGGTAGTGTTCCCCCTGAATGGAATAAACTGGAATCTAAATCAATTAGTGATATTGTTATAATTAGTACAAATAACCCAGAAACAATTAATCCGATACCCCGAACAAACCATTGATTAACTCTTCTTATGGATTCATCAGTCATTCTTAACACCCGGAATTATATTTCTCTCATATCCCTTTGTATTGTTCGTTTTGATTTTACTTTTGCTCGACCAATTATCAACAAACTAGAGATTATTAAAATAACTACAAAGAAAATAAATGGCCAAATATCTCCAAATGAAATATTATCAAGTCCAAAAAATGATAACATTAGAAAGATAGCCAATACACTGAAGCTGATAATATAAACAGAATATAGATAGAGATCATTTAGATGCTTTCCAGTGGTTTGGATTTTGACTACTGAGTCTTTTTGTATCTCAGATGATTGAGGTTGGTCATCTTTGCTTGGTTCCATTTCCTTTGTATCCTTATCCTTTTCTATAACAGAGAATAGAGTAAGTAAAATAAAGATTATTATCTCAATCAAAGTAAGAAATGTTCCCAATACCTGTATAGTCATTCCTACCAACTTAGTTACCCCACTATTATAGCTCTATATCAAGGATAAAAGCTTTTATTATTTATATTATAATTGGTAATATTTGTGAAAATGATTGTTCACAAATTTGTTTAGTCGTTTATAATTTTAAATGTGGTCTAATGTATATTCCATATTTAATTTTTTATTCTTTCTATTAATTTTAAAGTAATCTAGTGTAATTTGAAAGA
>JAEORM010000018.1 GCA_016840905.1 Candidatus Gerdarchaeota archaeon
AATCAAAAATAGATGATTAGAAGAAAGAGGGAGAAGTGAAAACTTATAATTTATCATAAGCTTCTATTAGATTCTTCTCTTGTATTTCCCAGAAGAAATTCTTGGAAATTTCTCTCATCTTTTCTTTTAATGGATATTTATCAATTTCTTTGAGAATTTTAATGATTTCTTCTTTAGAGACATTTTCATCAACCCAAATTAAGTTATCACCAAACTTATCAATAAGAGTTCTAACTCGAGTTGATATAACATTTAAACCAAGAGCAGTAAGCTCAAAGACCCTATTTGATGAAATATAATTGTACCAATCATTACTTGTTGCGATTAGATTAGTTCCTAGTACACACTTTGAACAACTAGCTAAGAATTCATCAAGAGGTTTTCTAGGGAGAAATTTAACACTTTGATTTTTATATTTTTCATCTTCTGGTCCAAATACAACTAAAACCCAATTTGGTAATTCATTTACTGCTTCAGCTATGTTAACTACATTTCTTAAGCGAACATCAGAAGAAATTTTCATGTTTGTAGTATGAATTATTTTATTCCTTTTATCTTCAACAAAAAATCCATCAACTGATATTTTGTCTTTTAAAACATAATCAATCAATTCTTTACTGGCAAAATTCTCAAGTGTGAGGATATCAATCTTAACATTTCTTTTTTTATAATAAGATTGCCAAAAATCATTAATTACAATCAAGAGATCTAGGTTCTTTCTTACCTTTGGAAAAACCTGCTTTTCGCGGATATAGAACAACCATTTCTTTAATTTATTTACAATGCCTTTTGCTTCTTTGAAACGGTTTCGTAAATAAATTTCCCATACTTCATGATCATCATAAACAAATTTCTCATCATTTAGAATCAATCTAGTAATATTTGCAGCAACAATATCATGAGCGTGTATAACATCGGGTTTTACCTCTTTTACTACATCTTTTACTTTTTTTGCATATTGTCTCGAGGCTAGTGGGAGCAAGCTAATAACTCTATTTGTTATTGGGAGGTGAAAGGATTTTTTATAATGTTTAGGAACTTCACCTCTCACAACAGGATAGATAATGAAGACATCATGACCATTTTTAGTTAAAGATTTAGCTTCCCGATCTATACGATTGTCAGGTAAAGGACTATGAGTTATGAATAAGATTTTTGCCAAAATAATTCACATATTGGTTTTAGATTTAAAAATAAAAAACATTATGGAGTTTATGCTTTTATGAGACGTTTTACCCTTCGAGCAAAAACTTGCTTTTGGAATTCCTTATAATTCTTAGTGAAAGCATGTTTCGTGCTTAATTGTTTTCCTTTGAGATAACCAACTAACATGAGAATACCATTTCTAATACTTTTTTCTCTGTAAGCATTAGCTAAAGCTCTACCTACAGCATATGGAAACCAGTAACCAACTTCTCGCATAGCTAAACCTCTGAAGTAAAAAACTTTAGCCTCAGCACGAGCATTTCTTGGCCTTAGATGATGAACTATTGGTTCAGGAAAATGCTTAGCTTGTTTATTCATCACGTTGGCTAAGAATATTGGTATTGATTCCCAAGCATAACTAACCTCAAATCGACCTTTACAAACATTAACAAAAAAATCCATTGTATAGAATCTTCCTGCTGAACCATGCACATGTTCTACATCAATTGCTTCTGTTGGACATGTTCCACTTGAGATAACTAAGTTAGGATTATCTTTGAAATGTTTCAGCATTTTTTCAAAATAATCATCAGATAGTAACGAGTCTGCACCATTCACCAAGAGATAATCATATTTTATTAAATCTACTGATTGAAAACCATCGTTATAAACATCAGCTAAAGTTGCTTCTCCATCTAAAGTATAACCTCTGTCTTCTCTCTGCAGAATTTTGTACTTGATTTCAGCTTTTTCAGCAGTTTTTTTAATTTCCGCAACTGTATTGTCAGTTGAACCATCATCAATAATTAGTGTCAATGCTGGTTTTGGTTTTTGTTTACCTAAGGCTTCGATAGTTTTACCAATAAATTCTTCTTCATTTCTTGCTGGAATCACAACTAGGATCTTTGCTGCCATTGATAATCAACTGAAACTATAATGTTGGTAATGTAACATTTATTCCTTTAAAAATCATTTTTCTGTTAGAATAATATCAATAAAATAATTCTTTTAAATTACTCTTAAAATCTAATTTTTTTCTATGATTCTAGTTCAGATTTTCGTTTATTTCTCTAATGTATCGCTTTTTTGAAAGTTGAATTCCTAG
>JAEORM010000196.1 GCA_016840905.1 Candidatus Gerdarchaeota archaeon
GCAATGCGATTTATGATTGATGGTGGAATGCGAGCTGGAATATTAAATTTGCAAACTAGAGAAAGAACCATAACTTTGTATACTAATAAATTAAAATTTAAGAAAAAACTTGGAATCAAAACCGAACAACAAATCTACCTTTATTTATTGAAAGATAACGCTATTATCTGGGAAGAAGTTGGGGAGATTACAAAGGATAAAGCTGCTAGTTTAGAAGCCAAGCTTCAAGAATTCAAAAAATAAATTTTTATCTATATTTAGCTTCATAAATTGAACGAAAGGTTATTTTTATACCCATTATTATATTCTCTATTATGTATAAGGGACATAGTCATACTACTGATGAGA
The DNA here is from genome assembly GCA_016840905.1 of Candidatus Gerdarchaeota archaeon. The sequence goes on from JAEORM010000196.1 coordinate 349, forward strand.
TTTTATCAATTCTTGATACTCAAACTGAAGGATTAACTACCGAGGAAGCTAATACTCGGCTTCTTAAATATGGCAAGAATATTATAACAACAGAGAAAAAGATTAATCCAGTAGCTATATTCTTCAGTCAATTTAAGAATCTATTAGTAATTATATTGATAATTTCAGGATTAATAACTGGAATTATCGGAATTATTGAGAGTAATATGGAATCTATCATCGATGTTGTAGCAATCATTGTTGTTGTATTACTCAATGCTGGATTAGGATTTTACCAAGAATATTCAGCAGAAAAAGCTATTAGTGCTCTTAAGAAATTATCAAAGAGTGAAGTTATAGTTGTAAGGGATAATGTTAAACAATTAGTCAATGCTGAACTTCTAGTGCCAGGTGATGTAATCATTCTAGAAACTGGGGATCTTATTTCTGCAGATATCCGCTTAATTCAATCATATGAGATTAGAGTTAATGAAAGCATTCTCACAGGTGAATCTGTTCCTGTTAGAAAACGAACTGAAAGACTTCCTGAAGAAACTGTTTTAGCTGAAAGAAATAATATGTTGTATAAAGGCACAACGATTGTGAATGGTATTGGAATGGGTATTGTTCTTAATACTGGGAGCGCAACAGAATTAGGAAAAATAGCATCATCTTTAGTAGAAATTAAAACTGAGGATACACCAATTCAGAAAAAATTAACTAAAATGGCAAAACAGCTAACCATCATTGTTGCCATTTTATCAGTAGTAATTTTCGCAATTGGTTTGATATCATTAGGAATCCAAAACTGGAGCACATTATTAATTTTCGCAATTGGTTTAGCAGTAGCTGCAGTCCCAGAAGGGTTGCCAACTGTTATGACTTTATCATTAGCCTTAGGCATTACTCGATTAGCAAAGAAAAATGCTTTAATCAGAAAACTACCAGCAGTAGAAGTTTTAGGATCATCAACAGTTATCTGTACTGACAAGACTGGTACCTTAACTCGAAATGAGCAAACTGTACGATTAGTTTGGACTTTAGATGGAGATTATGAGGTTACAGGTGATGGTTACTATAGCTACGGTTCGATTATCAATATGGCTTCAGTTGAAAAAAGCGATCCAATGAGTAATCGTACTCTTAGAAAAGCCATTGAAATTGGTGCCATGGCTAATGAAGCATCAATTGAACATCAAGGAGATGATAAGCCATATGCTATTTTTGGTGATCCAACGGAAATAGCATTATTGATTTTAGCTGAAAAAGGACAAACTCTTAGTTGGTTAAAAAACAAGTATTCAGTGGAATATGTCTTCCCTTTTGATAGTGATAGAAAAAGAATGAGTGTTATAGTTAAGAATAAGGAGACTGGTAATTATCGAATAATGGTAAAAGGGGCATTAGATATTCTTGTAGATTTATGCACTAAACAATTTTCAAATAATGATATCCATGAATTTACTGATGAACAAAAAGAAAAAGCTTTGAAAATTAGTGAAAATTATTCCAGCAATTTTGCTTATAGAAATTTGGGATTAGCATTCAAGGATATTAGCACTGATGAAGCTGAGAAATTAATTCTTTCTGAAAGATATGAACTAGTTGAGAGAGATTTAACTTTCATAGGTTTTGTTGGAATGATTGATCCACCACGAGCTCAATCAAAACCATCTATGACAAAAGCTAAAACTGCTGGAATAAGAGTAATCATGATAACTGGAGACCATTTAGCAACAGCTAAAGCTATAGGTCAATCAATTGGTTTGTGTATGAGTTCAGAACCAGTTACTGGGCAAATGATTGATAGGATGACTGATGAGGAATTCGATTTTATAGTTCAGACGACTGACGTTTTCGCTCGAGTTAATCCAGAGCATAAATTACGCATTGTTTCTACTTTAAAGAAGCAAGGTGAAATAGTTGCCATGACTGGTGATGGAGTAAATGATTCTCCAGCTTTAAAGAAAGCAGATATAGGTATTGCAATGGGGATAACTGGTACTGATGTTTCAAAAGAAGCAAGCGATATGATCCTTGTTAATGATGATTTCTCCAATATTATTGAAGCAGTTTCAGAAGGAAGAACAATTTTTTCTAATATTAAGAAATTTATTGGTTATCTCTTGTCGGCAAATGCTGGAGAAATATTCACAGTATTTTTAGGATTGTTAGTTGGGTTGATCTTTTTCAGAACCTCAGTAATCCCTATTTTAACCATTCAATTGCTCTATATCAATATCGTAACAGATACCTTCCCCGCCTTAGCATTAGGTGTTAGTCCCGCAGAAAGGGATGTTATGTTGCGTAAGCCTAGGGATCCTGAAGAACCACTAATTGATAAAAAAATGATTGTTATGATATTAACATCAGGAATTTCATATGCTATTGGAACAATGATAGTTTATTTCTGGGCTATGAACTTCACTTTATCTGTTGATCCTCTCGAGGTCAAAACAGCTGAAACAATGGTTTTCATATCATTAGTGATTTATCAATTACTTCATTCATTATCTGTAAGTCAAGAAAGAATAATTTTCAATAAAGAATTTTTCAAA
>JAEORM010000197.1 GCA_016840905.1 Candidatus Gerdarchaeota archaeon
CGGGTTTCTTTGATAAAGCAATTTTTAATCCTTGATAACCATCCATTGCCAAATAATGATCAAGATTCATAGGATCAATTATCCCACAATTTTTCAAAACAATTCTTTTTTGTGATTTCACCATGGGATGATCCCAGAATGAAGGTATTCCCTCAATTGAACCTTCACCAAGTGTACCAATAGCTTTGTCTGGTTGTGGATCATTTTTAATAAGATAATTTTCAACAATTTCTTGTACTTGTATTGGTTGGATGTTAGCATATAGGATTATTGGTTGATCTTTTTTCTGAATTCCTATTATGGGTTCCAAATAACACGGACCTATACAGCCAACTTCAATAATATCCATGGGAATATCTTTTGAGATTTCTTTCAATTTTTCAATTACAGGTAAAATTCCTGCCGCTCTACCACAAGATGCTGCTCCTGCAAAAATGATAGGTTTCTTTTGATTTTTCAAGGAATTCCATGAATCTTTAGCTTTTGTAACCATTGTATTAAAATCACTCATTATTCTCACCATCATTTGCTTTTCTATTTCTCCTTGAAGAATTGCGATAAGATCTTAGGATTTTATTTACCTTAGCAGCAGTCATATTCCCGAAAACTTCATCATCAATCAGCATAACAGGTGCTAGAGCGCAACAACCAAGACAATAGACACTTTCCAAACTGAATAAGCCATCTTTTGTAGTTTCCCCTGGATTAATAGATAACTCTCGGCACAATTTATCTAATAAAGATTGAGAACCCAAAACATGACAAGCTGTGCCCATACAAACTCTTATGATATGTTTTCCAGGTTCGATAAATTTGAATTGAGAATAGAATGAAGCAACGCCATAAATTCGATGTTCTGAAATAGCTAATTTTTCTGCTGTATAAGTTATTACTAATTCAGGTAAATAATGAATTTCTTCTTGTAAATCCTGTAGGATTTGAATCAAATTCCTTGCATCATTATTCGATTTCTCAAGAATTTTATCTATTGCTTTCATTACTGACTCAGTAAGATGAAATGTTGGTTTTATTTCATTTTGATTATTTGTAGTCATTATTTATGACCTCATAATTTGATATTGTCAAGCAAATATTCTTCAATGGATTTTGATGCTTAATTGAAAAAAGATAGAGGAAAGATCACCATTCATCACTATCTTCTAATACGACATCTTGCAAATCTTCAGTGCATAGGTTATGCCAATGACATCCTTTCTTGGAACAGAAGTAGAAATCTATCATTTTCCATACAGCTGCTACTAAAACATCAACAGCTGGTGCACCACATTGTTCGCAGATAATATTCGTAGCTATCAAACTCTTTTCGCAAAAAGGACAAATAATATCTTTAGCGATAGCACCATCTGGAATGAAAACTGTCGATTCATTTGTAAAGACATTCAGATAAGGATTTAACATTAGAAATCCTATTTCACTACTTTGATTGATAACTTTAAACATAACAGAATTTTTTTCGATTAAGCTTCTTTCACAATACGGGCAATAAATTCTGAGGAAGGTGCCGCTTTTCATAATATTCTTACTTTTTTCCAGTTCACTTTTTGTTAAATCTAAATTAACAAAATCAGAATTTTTGTTTGCCTGTAAATAATTATACACATGGGATAAATCTACAAATTCAACATTATGATTCTTACAGCCAGCACGTGAACAAAATCTTAGTTTTCCCCCTTCTCGTATTTTTAACGGAATCATATCTGCTGAACATTCTTCACATTTTATGCCAGATTGTAAACGTTCATTACATTTTGGACAAAAGAATTTGTATTCAAATCCATTTTTTATCATAATATTACTTGAATGGTTATAACTACCATAGAAGGAACTTAGAAAAATCGCTCCATCATCACCATTTGCTGAAAGAAATAGTCTAATGCTTGGTATATTATCCACCAAGTTATCAGAACTCATAAGAGATTTTCCACATAGTGGACAATCGACCTTTAAAGAGATATAACTATACATCACCGTCCACCCGAAATTTAAAGTGTGATTATTAAATTTACTTTTTTATATTATAGGGTGTATGAATATAAAACAATTACTTCTAAAAAATCACATTTTAGATAAAAAATAAGAAAAAAACAAGAAATTTTAGGAAAAAAAGAGTTATTTCTTGTTTTCTTTTTTAGTGATGGTCTGTTCTGGTTCAACTTTTTTTGTAGCTTTCTTTTGTGTTTTTGGAGGATTTGAAAGACGTTCGTGGATTGCATTAGCAGCAATTCTTCCTTGACCCATTGCTGAAATCACTGTGGCTGCCCCTGTTACAATATCTCCTCCAGCATACACGTTTGGTATTGAAGTTTCCATTGTTTCAGGATTTACTGCGATACAACCCCATTGATTTCTTTCTAATGCTGGTGTAGTGTTAAATAAAATTGGGTTTGGTTGATTACCTATTGCTACAATTGCTATATCACAAGGTATGGTAAAATTAGAGCCTTCAATAGGTATAGGACGTCTTCTTCCAGAATCATCAGGAGGACCTAATTCCATTAAAATACATTCCATTTCTTTGATCCAATTTCGATCATCACCGATTAATTTTACTGGATTAGTTAATAATTTGAAATTAATGCCTTCTTCTTCAGCATGTCTAACCTCTTCATGTCTTGCAGGGAGTTCTTTTCTGGAACGTCGATAAACAATAGTTACTTCTCTTGCACCAGTTCGTATAGCACTTCTTGCACAATCCATAGCAACATTTCCACCACCAATAACAACGACTTTATCACCTTTTGGTAGAGGAGTATCATAATCTGGAAACTTGTAAGCTTTCATTAGATTCATTCGAGTGAGGAATTCATTTGCTGAAAAAACATTACAAAGGTTTTCACCTGGAATGCCTAAAAATCGCGGTAATCCCGCACCTACACCTAAAAATACTGCATCAAAGTTTTCTCTAAGTTCATCAATTGTATACAAATATCCTACTACTGTATTTACATCAATTCTACAACCAAGATTTTTCAAAAATTCAATTTCATAGTTAACTATTGATTTTGGTAATCTAAACTCTGGGATACCATAAGTTAATACACCACCAGGTTCATGTAATGCTTCATATAATGTAACACTATAACCTAGAAGTATCAAATCTGCAGCGACAGTTAAACCTGCTGGTCCAGTGCCAACAACAGCAATTCTCTTGTTAATTTTATTAGAAATTAGGAATGGTTTTCTTAAAGTCATTCTTCGTTCATAATCTGCAACAAATCGTTCAAGATTTCCAATTGCTACTGGATCATCTTTTTTACCTAAGATACATTTGGATTCGCATTGTGATTCTTGTGGACAAACTCTACCACAAATTGCTGGGAATAGGTTTCTTTCTTTAACTTTAAGAACAGCTTCCTCGATTTTTTCTTCAGCAATCAATCGTACAAACTCTGGTATGTTAATATTTACAGGGCATCCATCAACACATTGAGGGGATTTGCATTGTAGACAACGACCAGCTTCTAATAAAGCTAATTCAGTTGTTAAACCATAAGGAACCTCATTAAAATTATGAACCCTAAGAATCTGATCTTGTTCGGGCATTGTTTGTCTAGGGATTTTTAATTTGATCCTTCGTTCGTCAGCTTTGGTCAATCCATGCCATTTGCAGCCATATTTCATACAAATGAAAAATGGGATCAGTTTATGGTATGCACTGATTATCACTTCGCCTACTTTGGAACCACATTCACCACATTTTGTTTCTTTGGTGATTAAACTTGCACGACATTTTGGACAGAGAAAATCATCTAATACCATACCTTCTTCTAAGGGAATTGAACTTTCGACTTCAAAAACGTCTAAATATGGGCTTAGTTTTAATTCAAACTCTTGTCCTTTGTATATACCAATAAAATCTATATGGTCAATTTCTTTTTCTTTAATATTGAAACTGTTTTTACAAAAGGGACAATAGGTGTTCAAATAAGTTTTAAATTTTAAATATTTAACATCATAATCAATCATTTACTTAACCCCTTATTGCAAATAATAATGAATCTTTTTCCTCCTTTAGATACATTGAATTCCTTTTAGTTAATTCATCAAAATCAACTAGATGACCATCAAAATCAGGTCCATCCACACAACAGAATTTTGTTTCACCGCCTACATGGACTCGACATCCACCGCACATACCCGTACCATCTATCATTACAGGATTTAAGCTAACCATTGTTTTAACATTAAATTTCTTTGTTAATCTACAAACAAATTTCATCATGGGAATTGGCCCAATAGCATAAACTTCCTTTATATCATACCTTTCTTCTAAATACCGTTCAAGTGGTTCTGTAACAAAACCAAGTTGTCCATAACTTCCATCATCAGTAGTTATAACTAATTCATCACAAAGTAAGCGCATTTCATCTTCCATTATGAGTAAATCTTTTTCTCGTGCACCAATGATTCCTATTACATAATTACCTGCTTCTTTGAATGCTTTAGTTATATGGTGAAGAATAGCTATACCAGTACCCCCACCCACCATTATTACTGTTCCAAGTTTTTCTATTTTTGCTGCTTTACCTAGAGGACCAACAAGATCTTTTATCGCATCGCCTTCTTTTAGGGTTCTCATTATTGCTGTCGTTTTACCTACAACCTGGAAGATCAAGGTAATATACCCCTCAAAACTATTCTTGTCTGCTATTGTGAGAGGTATTCTCTCGCCTGTCTCAGTGAGCCTTACAATTACAAATTGACCTGGTTGAGCTTTTTTAGCAATTTCTGGAGCTCGTATATCAAATCGAACCATAGAACCTTTTGCCATTTCTTGCTTTCTAATAATTTCATACATTTTTTACCACTCATCACTATCCTCTAAGACAATATCATCGATGTCTTCTTTGCTCAACCCATGCCAACGACAACCCTTTTTAGAACAGAAGTAAAAATCAATAATTTTTGATAAAGCTGCTACAGAGATTCCAACGATTTTAGAACCACATAGTTCACAATTTTCGTTTTCAAGCAATAGACTATTATTGCAATGTGGGCATTGAATTTCTTTTACTGCTTCACCTTCAGGTAAATAGAAAGTTGATTCATTAGTAAAAACATTCAAAATTGGACTTAATTTTAGATAACCTTTTTCTCCACTATCTTTTGTTATCTTAAAGATAATTGCATCGTCTTCAAACAAGCTTTCCTCACAATGGGGGCAATATGTTCTTAGAAATGTTCCTGATTTAATGATTTCCAAATCTGGTTTTTGAAGATCTTCTTCTATTTGTTCAGAGGTTTCAGGTTTTACATCTATTTTAGTAAAATCAGCATAAGCAAAATTCATACTGAAATGTTCTAAAGCATGTTGTAAATCATCAAATTCCACATTATGCTTTTTACATCCAGCACGAGAACATATTCGAACAGTTCCACCTGTTTCTATTTTTAGGGGAACCATTTGAGCAGAACATAGATCACATTTCAGATCTGAACAGATAATCTTGTTGCAGTGAGGACATGAAAAATCAACTTCCTTTCCGGGGGGGATTTTTAAGTTTGTAGTATAGTTATAGCTTCCATATATCGAACTCAAGTGGATTACGCCTTTCTCTCCATCAAAGGAGATATTTAATTTCACTCCAGGCATATTATCAACTAATGTTTTAACATCCATTAGTGATTTATCACAATGAGGGCAATTGACCCTTAAAGCTAAAATTTCGTACATTTTTACATTCAACCTTCTTTTTAATTTAAAATAAACTTAGATTTAAGGTGTTGATGGTTACCTAATTATGTGTACACTAATAATATAAAAATCATCTGTAATGGATTATAAAAATAAGCAAATGGTTGAAATTACATTATTTTTATTAGCTACTCAATTTTATTTAGGTATATAGTACCCATAATTATCTTTTCGAGTAAAGCCCTTTTATTTTGAAAGAGATTGATCACTTCTTCGATAGTAATTTTATTTTGCATTCCAGCAGCAAAATTAGTTACTAGACAAATTGTTGCATAACAAATATCCAGTTCTTTAGCTAAAATGCATTCAGAAACAGAGGTCATACCTACTATTGTTCCACCCATTTTTTTAAATGCACATATTTCAGCAGGAGTTTCAAACCTGGGTCCTTCAGTACAAACATACACCCCTTTAGAGTGAAATTTATTCTGAGATATCTTAATTGAATTTATGATATTGTTTCTGAGGGATTCACAATAGGGTTCACTTACATCTATATGAATTACTCCTTCCTTTTTTGAACCATCAAGTAATTCAACAGAAAAGGTACCATCAAAAAAAGTCTTAGGTCGTGCAATAGTAAAATCAATAAATTGATTAGGAATAACTAAATCTCCTGGTTTCATTTTTTTATTCATTGAACCTACTGCACTTGTTGAAATTATTTTTTTAACGCCTAATGAAAATAAAGCGAAAATGTTTGCCCGATAATTAATTAAATGTGGAGGAATTTTATGTCCAATGCCATGTCGGGGGATAAAGGCTATTTTAGCATTATTAAATTCATAAATATCAATATTAACTTCCCCAAAAGGAGTGGTTATTTTTTGCTCTTCTGATTTTCCACTTAATTCATAAAAACCAGAACCACCAATAATACCATATTCTATATTCATTGCAAACATCAAGTACCAATATTCTCTACCTTTTTGGTTTTTTCGTCTTTAAACAACGATAATTGAAGGTAGAATATTATTCCCATTTTTATTTAAATCATTATAAGGGATTATCAATAGTAAAAAGTATAATCCAATAATAAGAGAAGTAATATTTTTCACTAAAATAATGATAAATTGTTTTGGGATTATCATGGAAATATTTTTGCATCAAATAGCTAAAAAGAATGGAAGAAGAGTTCTGCTCTTAATTGTGGTAATGTTGATAGCACCAATAAAAATGGTTTCTTCAGAGAATTTTAGGAGTGATTTCAAATCACAACCAACATTACAATCTATAACGCCTATTTTTGATTTTTGTACTTATTTTGGAGGGAATGATCTTGATGAAGGTGAGGGTATTGCCATAACAGAAGATGGTAGTTGTTACATAGCAGGTTCAACAGAATCAGCTGATTTCCCAACAAAAAATGCTTATAATGACACATTAGGAGGACCATCTGATATTTTTATTTCAAAATTCTCTGCAAACGGATCCCTCATATGGAGCACATTTTTTGGAGGAAATTCAGCAGATATTTGTTGGGGAATAGGAACTTCTAATGATGGCAGTTGTTATATAACAGGTATAACTTACTCGAATAATTTTCCCACTCTTAATGCCTATAATGATGCTTTTGGAGGAATAATTGATGCCTATGTGGCAAAGTTCTCTTCAACAGGTGCCTTGTTGTGGAGCACGTACTTGGGTGGCTATTCATATGATCAAGCTAGCGATATAGCTGTTACAAGTGAAGGAGATTGTTTTGTAGTAGGCTATACTAATTCACCCGATTTTCCAATTATGAATGCTTTTGATGATTCTATAGATTTTAATGATATCTTTATTACTAAATTCTCATCAACAGGATCGCTTTTGATGAGTACATTTTTGGGGGGGTCGTTTTTTGAGACTGCTACAGGAATAGCTGTCTCCGATGATGGATCTTGTTATATCTCAGGTTTTACAAATTCACATAATTTCCCAATTTTCAATGCTTTTGATAATGAGTATAACGGAGGGGCATTTGATACGTTTGTAGCAAAATTTTCACCAAGTGGTTCAATTGCTTGGAGTACGTATCTGGGGGGTTCAAACCGAGAATATGAGAGAGGAATAGCAGTAGATAAAGAAGGAAGTTGTTATATAACAGGATTTACTGAATCAAATAATTTCCCAGTGATGAAAGCTTATGACAGTACTTTTAATGGTGGTGATAATGAAGCATATATTACGAAATTTTCAACCTCAGGCACCCTTTTATGGAGCACATTTTTTGGTGGGAATGATTTAGATTCTGGTGTAAACATTGCTGTAACCGAAGATGGTATATGTTATGTGTTAGGAATCACTACTTCAGATGATTTACCTACCCTTACAGCTCTCAATGATACCTTGAATGGAGTCCAAGATATTTTTATTGCTGAATTCTCTTCTGCTGGTAAATTACAGTGGAGTACTTTTTTGGGAGGAAGTAGCTTAAATTACGGAGAGAAAATTGCTCTTACCAATAATGGAACATGTTTCATCGTAGGATTTACTACATCAGATGATTTTCCCACAAAGAATGCCTATGATAATACTTGGAATGGAGACGCTGACGTAATTGTTATGAAAATAACTGATACGATTCCTTTAGGTCTTTCTTCAAAAGGATTCTACTTTTTCTTGCTAATTATACCAATAATTCCTATTGTGATAATTATCATTAGAAGAAGAGGAAAATGATTTCGAAGGTTTCTAATTCAATAAAACTCTAAAAGAGCTCTCTATAGGGGAAAACTAATCAAACAAAACACTTGAGAGAATATTTTTTATGTTAATGAGAAATAATACATAGGGATTTAATTATGAGTATAGGTGTGAAAAAATTATTTTCTGGAAAAGGAAAAATCATTATTTTCTTTTTAATGCTTTTAGTAGTATCACCAATAAAAATCATTTTTTTAGAGAGTCAAATGAATGATAATAATTCTCAGTTTAATTTGCTAGATATTTCACCAAAATTAGATTTTAGCACCTATTTGGGTGGAGAAGATTTGGATATGGGTTATGGTATTGCCACAACTACTGATGGAAGTATTTACATAACAGGAGATACTCAATCAGATGATTTTCCTACCAAGAATGCATACAATAGCACTTTTGGAGGGATGGATGATGTGTTTATTTCAAAATTCTCAGCGTCAGGTTCTTTACTTTGGAGTACTTTCCTTGGAGGAAGCTTTATCGATATAGGTGTGGGCATTGCAGTATCCAGTGATGGTGGTTGTTTTGTTGCTGGAGAAACAGCTTCTGAAAATTTCCCAACAAGAAATGCTTACAACGATACCTTTGGTGGATCTGTAGATATTTTTATTGCAAGATTTTCAGCTCAAGGGGTTCTTCTATGGAGCACTTTTTTTGGTGGAAATGGAAGTGAATGTTGTACGAGTATTGCTCTTTCAAGTGATGATACCTGTTTTATAACTGGTTATACTACTTCAAACAATTTCCCCACAACTATGAACGCTTATAACAATACTTTTGGTGGTGAGTCTGATGCTTTTATAGCACAATTTACTGATAATGGTGCACTTCTTTGGAGTACTTTTTTGGGTGGTAATAATTTGGATATCAGTCAGAGTATAGCTGTTAGTAGCGATAAAAGCTGTTTTGTAACTGGGGAAACTAGATCAAGTGATTTTCCAGTATTAGATGCCTATTGTAGCACCTATTATGGTAGTGTAGATTATGGCGGTGATGCCTTTATAGCAAAATTTTCTTTTGATGGCTCTCTTCTCTGGAGCACTTTTCTTGGGGGGAGTTGGAATGAAGGAGGTATGAGTATTACAGTTGCGAGAGATGGGAGTTGTTATTTAATAGGTTACACTGATTCAAGCGATTTTCCTGTGCTTAATGCCTATGATGAGAACTATAATAGTGGTAGTGAAACCCACACAGGTGATGTTTTTATTACTAAATTTTTAACTAATGGTACACTGAAATGGAGTACTTTTTTTGGGGGGAATGGAGGTGAAATTGGACTTGGTATTGCAATTACTGATGATGATAGATGTTACATAGTTGGAGTAACTTCATCAACGAATCTCCCAACCTTATATGCATTTAATACCACTCTTAATGGTGAATATCAAGATTCATTTATAGCTGAATTTTCAGCTAATTATTCTCTTCTCTGGAGCACCTATTTCGGGGGAACAGGCGATGATTATGCTTGGAAGGTAACTGTTGCCAGTGATCATTTGTGCTACATAACGGGATTTACTTGGTCTGAAGATTTTCCTACAAAAAATTCATTTGATTCTTCATATAATGATGATTATGAAGCTTTTGTTATGAAAATAAGTAGAACTTCTCCTTCACAACTTTCTTCCAAGGGTTTCTATTTTTTCTTTGTTTTAATACCAATAATACCCATTGTTATAATTGTCATATATAGAAAAAGGAAATGAATACTGCTTCATTTTTTCTTTTTTAATTTATAATTTGAGTTTGAAATGAAAACAACAAAGAAGTATAAAAAGATTTAAGATTAAATGCATCTTGAAGTAGCTTTATGTCAGAATATAAAGAACTCTTGAAACGTGCTCGAGAGCAACTACCAGAAAAAATATTCGAAAAATCCCGTTTCGAGCCTCCTAAGCCAGATATCTCTATTGAAGGTAATCGTACTTTCTTTAAGAACTGGCATCAAGTGGTTAGTGCTCTTAATCGAGATGAAAATCATATGTTAAAATTCCTTACTAAAGAACTTGCTACTTCTGCCAATATTGAAGGTCAAAGAGCAGTTTTTTCGGGTAAACACAATCGAACCACGATGACTGATTTGGTTAATCGATATATGAAAGAATATCTTATTTGCCCCGAGTGTGACAAGCCTGATACTAAACTCGTAAAAGAGGATCGTATTACCTTCCTTGTGTGTGAAGCTTGTGGTGCACGAACAAGTGTCAAAGCAGTTTAAGTGAACGATCAGATTAGTGTGGCTGCAATGACAAAGAACAAAAAATTCTACCTTCGAGCACGAAAAACGGAGAAAGAATATTTAGTATCTGTATGCGATGCAGAATTACTTGGTAAAACCCTATGTGAAGGTGAGCTAGAGCTTTGTGTTAGCGAACGCTTTTTTAGCGGTGAACTCGTTTCTTTAGAAAGATGTTTAGAAGAAATGTGGAAAGCTTCTAGTTTGAATCTTATAGGTACTGCCATTGTTACTGCTGCTATCAATGAACGACTAATAAATGAATTATCTGTTATGTGGATTAATTGCCCTGAGAATGGAAGAATTGGTCATGCTATGTTAATCAGATAAAGTTTTAGCATACCGTATCTTTTCATTTTTTCTTGGAGAGGATAACTCAATGAGTAAATTCTGTTGTAAATGTGGTAAAACTGAAGATGAAGAAGAAATCGTAGAAGGATTTTGTCTTAGTTGTTACAAGGATGAATTTCCACTCATTAAGAGCTTTCCTGACAAGCAGTTTAATATTACTTCTTGTAAATTATGTGGCGATTTGATGTTCAATGGAACTTGGAAAGAAGTTTATGAGGACAGTAAAAGTGTTGTTTTGGAATTCCTTGATGAGTTTATTAGTAAGGCAAAGAAAATAAGGAATACCAAAAAAGTTCTTGTTAGTGGTTTAGAAGATGTGCCATATGACGTAGCTTCAAAACAAAATTTATCAATTCTTTTTGAAGGATCACCCAAACCAGAAGTTCCAGTTTATCAACAAGAAGTTCCTCTAGAAATGATTGTTAATATTGGTATTTGTGAGCGATGTGCAAGGCATAAAAGAGGTTACTTTGAATCTATTGTACAAATTCGCAGTGATAGACGTAATATTACTGAAGATGAACAGATAACCATCTCCAAAATGATTCAAATGAAAAAAGATGAAATGATTGGCAATAGGATGGCTTATGTATCCAAAGCAGTGGACCAAGACAAAGGTGGCATTGATCTTTATATTGGAATGGAAAAATTTGCTAAATCTCTGGCTCAATTCTTAGCTGAAAAATTAGCAGCATCAATAGAATATAGTAATAAACTAAAGACCCAGAAGGATGGTAAACCTGTTTACCAATCGACCTATTGTGTTAGGATTCCTTACTTTGAAATAGGAGACATCATTAGCTATCAAAACAATCCTTGTCAAATTATAAGAATAAATCATGGTCGAGTTGAACTTTATTTCCTTCAAACCAAGGAAAATAAAACACTTTCATTGAAGGAGAGTCATCCAGATTATTTGCAAGTGATTAAAAAGAAAGATCAATGTCAAAAATTCATTATTGTTTCTATTCAAGAGACAAATGTTACAGTCATGAATACAGTAACATTTGAGAATTATGATATTGATAAAATGGCTATTTTTACCAATCATAATGATGGTGATGAGATTCTTATGGTTGAACTTCCAGAAGGATTGTTTGAGTGTCACAAGTTATAGGTATTTAATTTTTCACCTTCTTTTTTAAAGCAGAAACTATTAAGTAGTGAATGAAGTTCTGTTAATTGAAATTTGCCTTATTATTTATTGTAAAAGGAATTTGATTGTATGTCATCCAAAAAACATTTTCTTTTGAAAGAAGCTCCTGATGAGGAGATTCTACTGGGAAATGATGCTTTTGTTCGTGGCATGATTGAAGCAGGTGTGAAAATTTCTACCTGTTACCCTGGATCACCGACAAGTGAAATTGGTGTTCGTTTGGCTGAGATAACAGAAGAAAGTGGTATTTACTTTGAGTTCTCAACCAATGAAAAAGTTGCTACAGAAGTTGCCGCTTCAGCAGCCATAGCCGGTGCACCAGCGACTTGTTTTATGAAAAGCGTTGGTTTGAATGTGGCAGCTGATTCGTTTGTTCAGCTGAGCATGTTTACTATACCTGGAGGACTTGTCGTTATCTTAGGAGATGATCCCGGACCACATTCATCACAAAACGAGCAAGATAATCGCTATTATACAAAAATAGCCCATATACCTATGATTGAACCAGCTAATAGTCAAGAAGCAAAAGACTATTTTGTTTTTGCTATGGAATATGCACAAAAATGGCAAATGCCAGTTGTGGTTCGATCAACGACACGCATCTGTCATCAAACAGGATTAGTAAAATATGGTCCGATAAAGAATCCTCAGATAGAACGAGGATATGACCCTAATCGTGAAGGGGGATATGTACCATTACCCGCTACTTTAAGACCTTTGAAAACTAAGGCTTTGAGGAATTTGAAGAAATGGGAAACATTAGCAAACGAAGGTGCATTACTAAAAGAAGAAAAGATTGGTACTGGAGAAGCAAAAATTGGTATAATAGCTTCTGGTCATACCTATGCTGCAGCAAAATCAGCACTTAGGATATTAGGAGCATCAGCTACCATACTTAAATTAGGAATAATCTACCCATTGCCTTTGAAAAAGATAATTGAGTTCATCAAGAAACACAAAACAGTGAAGATACTAGAGGAACTAGATCCATTCATTGAAGAGAATGTGAAGGTAGCGCTCTATGAACAAGGAATAACTGACGTGAAAATCATTGGTAAGAACCAGGAAGAAGATTGGGAAGATTTGATGATATCAGAGTATGATACAACAAGATTAGTAGGGTTATTCGCAAAACTATTGAAGATTCCAAACCCAATCGTATCACAGAAATCAGCAATAGAAATACCAAATCGGTCACCAGTGCTCTGCCCAGGATGTGGACATAGAACAGCATTCCATGCAGCAAAAATAGTGATGGATAAAATGAATGGTATTTCAACAGCAGATATAGGTTGTTATTCGTTAGGGTATTTGGCACCACACCATCAAGGAACACTTCTTTATAGCATGGGCTCAGGAACGCCATCAGCAGCAGGATTAAAACTAGCAATGCCAGACAGAACAATAATGTCGTTCGTAGGAGATTCAACATTCTTCCATGCAGCAATGCCAGGTATAGTGAACGCAGTATTCAACAAACACAAGACAGTGCTAATGGTAATGGATAATGGGATAACAGCAATGACCGGTCATCAACCAAACCCCAATACTGGTGATAAATCTCGAGGGGCCATTTTACCTCCTAAATATGAGCATACTAAAACCATCAGTATCGACGATACTCTCAAAGCTTGGGGAGTAAAATTTGTCCGTCGCGTTCCTGCTTACAATGTTGCTGCTCTAGTTGAAGCCCTTGAAGAAGCCTTTGCTCAAGATGAGTTTGCTGTTGTCATCCAAGAAGAACCTTGTGCACTAATGCGCTCTCGAGCAGAACGTAAAGCTGGCACTCTTGCTCCCCCCTATCAAATAGACCACGATGTTTGTCGTAATATCCAGAATTGTTTGACCTTATTTGCTTGCCCAGCTATTGAGAAGAAAGGTGAGAAACCTCAGATCAATACTGACCTTTGCATTGGCTGTGGTTGTTGTGTTCAAACCTGTCCTATGAAAATCAAACCTATTAAACAACTGGAGGAATTCACTCGAATTTAGAGGTGTAATGAAAAATGACTACTGATAAATTAAAAGTCCATGTTACCGGTATGGGTGGTCAAGGTATTGGTTCTACCACTCGTGTTTTAGGTTTGGCTGCTAAACTAGCAGGTCTCACTGTTATGACTATGGAAACCCACGGTTTAGCTCAACGAGGTGGTGTCGTTGTTTCTGATCTAGCGATCGGGTATGACCCCACTGAATCACCACTTTGCGCTATAGGCGAAGCTGATGTTCTCATTGCTCTTGAAGCATTAGAAGCTCTTCGTTCCATGCCTAAACTAAAGAAGGGAGGTATTGCTGTTGTTAATACCACTAAATATCAACCTCTTTCTGTTCGAACTTCCAAAGGTGCAGTGGTTTATCCTTCTCTTGAAGAAATTGAAAAAGAACTCAAAAAGGTAACCTCTAAAGTCCTTCTCGTTCCTGCGCAAGAGGACGCTCAAGCATTAGGGCTTAGTCAAACTATGAACATGATCCTAATTGGTGCTTTAATTGGCAATAGTGATGTTCTTCCTATTTCTGAAAAGGATATTATTGCTAGTATGAAAGCTACTCTCCCACCAAAATATGTTGAAATCAATTTTAAAGCATTTGAAAAAGGTATGAGTTATAAATTATAATTCAGTACCTCCTCCTTTTTTTATTGAGAAAAGTTATATTCAAAGATAAATGTTGTAGTTTTAATGATACGTGAATTAAATGATTTAGAGTATTTGAACTATACAGTAGGACAACCATATAACATAGTTGTGATGCTTCGTATCAAAGGCAAATTAACAATTAGTCTTCTAGAAAAAGCACTTATGAAAGCACAGCAAAGACATCCTTTATTGAAAGTTAGAATTGTACAAAATGAAAAAGGAATGCCAAATTTTACCTCAGAAAGTGTAGGACCAATACCAATTTCTGTGATTAAACGTCAAAATGATACTGATACT
Source organism: Candidatus Gerdarchaeota archaeon (assembly GCA_016840905.1). The sequence continues at coordinate 15,078 of JAEORM010000197.1, forward strand.
CTCAAGGAGTATCACAAACAACTATCATCTCCATTCAATCTTGACAGTAAGGTTTTACCATTATTTCGAGTTTCTTTACTCACCGCTGATCAGAACACTGACTTAGTTTTATGCTGTCAACATACTATTACTGATGGTATGTCAATGGCTTTTCTCATTCGCGATCTTATTAATTATCTCAATAATCCAACTGAGAAAATTATTGTTCTTGATACACCTCTTAGAGATGATGATATTTTTACCCCTAAAGTGAGAAGAAGCATACCAAAACGAGCTTTTCAGACAAAGTTCATGCTTTTCTTTCTTAGAATTTATCACTTCCTAATTTTTGGAAGAAGAGAAGCAAAGCAAACGGATTCTAAACACGATAGTGTTCAAATTCATTCGTGGACTCTTTCTGAAGTTCAGACAAGCGAATTTCTCAAGAAATGTAAAGATAGAAGAATTTCTGTTCATAGTGCAATTTGTACCGCTTTTCTTCCTGATATTTCTACTATTAATAATCCTGTTGATCTTAGAAATAGATTAAATTACCCAATAGGTGAATCGTTTGGGTTGTATGCAGGTGGAACTGTTGTTATGGCAAAGTATAGACAAAGATTGGGATTCTGGACTAATGCACGACGCTACCAAAAAAAATTGATCCAGAATCTAAGAAACAAAAAACTTTACAATGGTAATAAATTTATCAATAAATCCATACAGCTTTCCACAGCACAGGAGTTTGGACAACTCTTTGTTGACATAGTGAGCAGGCAAGATCCTTTTGCAATAACAAACTTGAGGTCTTTAGATAAGCTGGGGATTACGTTTGAATCAAATAAATTCTCAGTAATTTCCTTCAATGCAGCAGTATCAACAACATTAGATGCTATGACCCTAGTTGTATTTACTCTAAGAAAGCAAATGTACTTTCATTTTAATTACTTAGAAACCAAACATGATTTTGATAGAATAAAAAGAATGTCAGAAAATGCTAAAAAAAGAATAATAGAATCCTGAAGTGGTTGATTGTTATGAAAGGTATTCGTCGAAAAGAAAAAGCCATTGAAAATATTGATGAAATGAAAGCGATCATTACTCGAGCAAAACATATTACTTTTGCCCTTTGTAAGAGCGATGAACCCTATTTAGTCACTGTCAGTCATGGATACAATCCCATCAAGAATTGTATTTATTTTCATTGCGCAAATGAAGGTAAAAAGATAGCTATTTTGAAAGAGAACAATGTTGTTTGGGGCCAAGCACTACAAGATGAGGGCTATGCTCAAGGGCAATGTGACCATCTCTATGCTACCACCCAATTCCGTGGTAAAGTTACTTTCGTTGAAGATTTCGAGGAAAAAAAAGAAGCGCTAATTAGCATGATCCATAAACTTGATGATAATCCTACTGAGGTGATCAAGAAACAAATAACAAAGGACTCTGTTACACGGGTAACTATTGGTCGTATAGATATTGATTATATGTCTGGAAAGCAATCGAAGACTGTAATAATTAGCATGTGAATTACACATTTGACCAGAAATTCCGGAAGGAAAAGACAATACCTATTATTATTGCTACAAGCATAATTGTACAAAAAATGATTGTATATAGTTGTATTCGTTTTAATTTTCTTTTTTTCAAACAAGTTGAGCAAATTGCTGCTTCTTTCAAATCTTTGCCTTTTATTTCCTCTGCATGAACTTTGCAAATCGATTTATAACAAACAGAACAATTAGTGAATCCTTCCCGTGAGCAAAGATAACATTCGCACATGATCACGTAACTATCCAGATACTTTTAGCAAAAAAAAGAGTTAGAAGGGGAAGTCGTATTGATCTAACCCTAACTCTTTCTTCATTAGTAATAAATCATTTTGAATACTTTTATTGACTGGAATGCCTTCCTTAGCTAGTTTTTGCTCCATGAGATATTCTTTCTCACCAGCAGTATAAATGCGTTCTTCTCCAGGAGCTTTCTTCGAGCTACGTAATGATCGACAGATACTACCAGCAATGCTTTTGAAAATATCAAGATCAATAAATTTGGATACATCTATTGCCAAAAAGAAATGACCTAATTTATAGCCCTTATCTAACGTTAGATCTTTCATGAAAGGACCACCCGATAAGGCTGCTGAAAGAATTTCAACAAGAGCGGCATATCCGTACCCCTTGTGACCGCCTAATAATTCACCATTACCTCCTAAAGGTAAAAGAGCTGCTTTATCCTTGGTTAGATCTTTTAATATTTGCACAGCATCTGTTGCTAGACTACCATCCTCATTTATAACCCACCCTTTTGGTACGGGTGTTTCAGTTCGAGAAAGAACCTCTATTTTACCTCTTTGAGTAATTGAAGTAGCACAATCTATGACAAATGGAAATTCTTCATCTGTAGGCAATCCGAAAGTTAGGGGGTTGGTACCCATCATTGGTTCAATACCAAAAGTTGGTGCGATGGAAGGACGAGCATTTGTTACTGCCATACCAATCATTCCTTCTTTGATTGCCATCAAAGGATAATACCCAGCAATACCAAAATGAGTAGAATTACCTACTGCTACTGCACCAGTGCCAAACTCCTTGGCTTTTTTAATTGCTAATTCCATTGCTCGATAAGCAGCAACGTGACCCATGCCATGACCAGCATCTAACGTAGCAGTTGTTGGGCTTTCTTTTACAGTAGTAATTTCAGTTACTGGTTTTTGGTATCCCGCCTTTATTCTGTCATAATACATTTTTAATCTTTGAACACCATGTGAAGTAATTCCTCGCAAATCAGAGGCGATCAATACATCTGCACAGATGTTTGCATCTTCTTCAGGGACACCTAATTTTACAAAACAATCACACATAAATTGTCTTAATAACTTAACATCAACATTAACAACATTATCTTCTTCCATGATAATTTCTCCTACAAAATCAATTAATTACTATTCTTTTCATTAGCTTATGTTCTTTTTTAATTTGTGTATAATATTTGGTCCTAAGTATTAATTTGATTTTGGTTACTTTTTTATACAATGGACTGAATGCTTTTTTAATAGAAAACAATATTATCTTTGTGTGTATATTGAGGGTCTATCATGGTAAATTATCTGTGTATTTCAGAGAAACCTACAGCAGCTAAAAGAATAGCTACAGCCCTTGATAGTACGGGTAAACCTAAGAAAGTTCCCACCCCACGGAATTTTGCTAAGGTTCCTGTGTATGAATGTAAGAAAAGAAATGATACTATTTTTGTGATCCCTGCCCTTGGTCATCTTTATTCTACAATAGAAGATTCCACAGGTGGTTGGCATTATCCCGCTTTTAGCTACAAATGGGTTCCTGCATATCTTGCCAATGAAAAAAATACTACTAAACCATTTGTTACTGCATTCAAAAGCTATAGCAAAAAAGTCGATGAAGTCATTGTTGCAACAGATTATGATCTGGAAGGAGAGGTGATTGGAGCAGCAATTGCTATGTTTGCTTGTGAAAAAGCTCTTTCTGATGTTAAACGTATGAAATTTTCTACCCTCACTAAAGAGGATATTATTGATTCATTTAATACTATGCAACCCACTGTTGATATCAATCTTGCTCATGCAGGATTTACTAGACATGAAATTGATTGGTTATTTGGTATTAATTTAACTCGCGCTTTAACTCTTTCAATTAAGCATGCAACCGGAAGATACAAATTAATTTCAACTGGTAGAGTCCAAGGTCCAACCTTAAGATTTGTTGCTGATCGTGAGCGAGAAATCCAGACCTTTGTACCCATTCCAAGATGGGTAATTGAAGCAAAGATCATTTTAGAAGGGGAAATCGTTCCACTCGAGTATAATAAAAAATTCATTCCTTCTCTTGCTGATGCTGAAAAAATTGTTTCCGAAACAAAGGATCACATAGGTATTGTTAGTTCGATTACTAGCAGAAAATTCACTCAAGAACCTCCATTACCTTTCAATTTAGGTACGCTTCAATCAGAAGCCTACAGATATTTTGGGTATTCACCCAGTAGAACACTCAAAGCAGCTGAAAAATTATATCTAGACGCTTTGATCTCGTATCCACGAACTGGTAGTCAACAATTTCCTAGTGCAATTGATCACAAACAAATTCTTAGCGATTTAGCTAAAATTGATCTTTATCGTTCTCGAGCAACCAGTATCCTTCAAAAACCTGGATTTAAACCTACAAAAGGAAGTAAAAAAGACCCTGCCCATCCACCTATCCACCCCACAGGAAAGAAACCATCTTCAGGTTTACGCACAGAAGAAAGTAATATTTATCGCTTGATTGCCTGCAGATATCTTGCCTTGTTCGGTGAAGCAGCAGTTAAAGAGAGCTTGCGACTTGATATTGATTTTAATGGGCAAATATTTTACCTTCGTGGTATGAAAGTTCTCAAAAAGGGTTGGTTGAATCTTTATGCTCCTTTTGGTAAAGCTGAGGAAGTGGAATTACCTAATCTAGCTGAAGGTGATAAAGTCGAGTTAGCAAGTATTGAACATAAACAAAGTTATACTCAACCTCCTGCAAGATACAATCCTAATTCTCTGTTGAAAAAAATGGAAGATGAGGAATTAGGAACAAAAGCTACTCGAGCTAATATCATCGATATTTTATACTCGCGAGGTTTTATAGAGGATGAAAGTATTTATGCTACTGACCTGGGGTTTGCTGTTATCGATACGCTTGAGAAGAATAGTCCTGAAATAATTGAGACTGAATTAACTAGAAATCTTGAACGTGATATGGAGGGTATTAGTACAGGGGATAAGAGTCAAAAAGATGTGCTAATGACTTCAATTAAGCAATTGAAATCTATTCTTGAAAAATTCCATAAAAAAGAAGAGATAATAGGAGTTACCTTACAAGAGCAAGTTCAGAATTTAAAGCAACGACAACGGATACTAGGTGTATGTCCTATTTGCAAACAAGGAGAATTAATCATCACTCGATCTACAACAACTAAGAAACGATTTGTAGGGTGCACTGGATATTATAAGAAAATTTGTAATTGGAGTGCTCCTATACCTCAGCAAGGTTATGCCGCACCAGCAAAGAAAATCTGTTCACATTGTGGTTTCCCGATGGTATCCATTAGAAAAAAGGGTAAACGACCATATACCATTTGCTCAAATTGGTTAAAATGTTCAGGTACACCTCAAGAAGTTCTTGACAATTATAAAAATAATAAAGCAGAAATATTTGATGATGACCAGGAGGAAGAATAATGGCTCAATGTAAAGTTTGTAAAACAACAATTGAAAAAGGTGATTTTTGTGATGCTCATTCAATTGCTAAAAAAAATCTCGATGAACGGTATGCTGATTGGGTAACAGCTTATGGAAAATTATCTCGAAAAGAATACCTTACTATTATGGCTAATGACCAAGAAATTCCTATTGGAGATTGGGCTCGAGAGGTGGCAGATTATCTGCTCAAAAATGAATCATGATTCTAGTTGGTTGGTGCTTAAATGAAAATTCTCGGTTTTGGACAAATTCTCTGGGATTTGACTGCTAATGTTGATTATTCATTCTTAAAAGACTTGGATATGCCTGTTGGTGGTCACAGACTTATCGATAAACCCACTCTTAATGCTATTATTGACAAACTAACAACGCAGGGTATCACTTTAGTGAAGAATTCTGGTGGTAGCTGTGCAAACGTTATGTCCAATATGGCTAAATTGGGAACTAAAACAGCTTTTTGTGGTAAACATGGTGATGATGCAGATGGGTATCTTTATATGAAAATCCTTAGAAAGGAAGGTGTCAAAACTCATAGTTTAATTGATAAAACTCATTCTACTGGGCATCTTCTTTCTTTTATAACACCAGATATCGATCGTACGTTCATTGTCTATCGTGGTGCTTCAGATGATTTACCTATAGAATTTATACAAGAAAAATTAGTCAAACAAGCTGAAATTATTCATCTTGAGGGATATTTAATCAATAGTAAGGAAGCCCTGACAGAAATTTTTGAATTGGCAAAAAAAATTACTTTTGATCTTGCAGCGCATTCTATTATTGAGAATACAAGACCAATCATTCAGAAATTACTTAAAATAAACATACCCTATATTTTGTTTTCAAATATTTATGAAGGGAAGGCTTTTACCCAAAAAGAAGATGTTGAGAGTATTTTAGATGGTATGTTAAAATATACTAATATCGCTGTTCTTACCTTAGGGGACAAAGGGGTTGTAATTAAAACAGCTAATGGTCAGCAACACTTTCAGGAAGCAATAAAAACAACTGTGGTAGATACTACAGGTGCTGGGGATTCTTTTTCTGCAGGATTTCTACATGAATTTCTAATCTCAGAAGATATCAAGAAAGCAGCAAAAGTGGGAGTACAAACTGCAAGTGCGACCATTCAAGAAATAGGCGCAAGATCTCTTAAAGTATCACAAATACCAATGTATAAAAAATAAAAATTAATTATAACTCAAGGAACATATTAATTGCACTAACAGGACAAACAGAGGTTGAAAATTCAACTGATTCCTTAACAGAGGTAGGAATTTCATCTAGTGAAACGATCTTAAAATTCCTTTTTAAGAAAAATTTCTCAGCTGTATCTGTTCTAAGATAGAGATGCTTAATACCCTTTTCCTTTGCATAAGTGATTATTGCTTCCGTTAATTCTTTGCCGATACCCAGCTTTTGTTTTTGAGGGTCCACAGCTAATGATCGTAAAAGTGCATTTTCATTATATAGTTCTAGACCAACACAACCTATGAGTTTAAAACTAGATTCCAAATGTGATTCCTCGTACAAGAGAAGAAAATTACCAATATGATCTTTTACACCTTCAAAAGGTAATTTAACAGATTTGAGCAATAGTTCAATTGAGGGAAGATCTTTTTCAGTAGCTTTAACGAGATCTTGTTTTGTTTTATTCATATGTAATCCCTAGTACAATTAGTTATTTGTTACTAAAAAATCATTTGAAAAATTGGTGGACCGGGCGGAATTTGAATCCGCGGCCTTTTGAATGCGAATCAAACGATCTACCAAGCTGATCTACCGGCCCATTTTTTTCATTATTAACTCTTGAATTTAATACTTATTTTTAATGATTTTTGATAGTTTTAGTAATAAAAGGCTTATTTTCTTAGGTCTTTTCCCAAATTCATAAAAAGCTTAACCGATTTAAAAAATAGTGTATAATTAACTTTGTTACGTTAATTTACTAAACTAAATTAATCCATTTCAAAATTTATCCGTGAGGGTATTACTATGGCTATTAAGGAAGCAAAAGACCTTGAGTTATTACCGCGGTTATCAGCAAATGAGAAAAGAATTTTCTCAACGCTTGCAAATTTTGGAGCCTCTACTGCTTTAGAAATTGCTAACCAAAGTAAGATATCAAAAGGAAAGATTCCTGCAACTCTTGAAACAATGATTCAAAGAGGATTTGTTGTTCAGTTACAAACTGATGAAGGAGATCCTCGTTATGCAGCTATCTTTCCCATTAGTCGGTTTATGACTATTATTGATAGACTTATCAATTCTCTTGAAATCCGTAAAAACGAGCTTGAAGCTACAGCTCAAGTTGTAAATGACTTTACGGAGAATGCTATTAAAAACGTACGTGATTCCAGCATGGAAGAGCGTAGGAAACGTAGTGATAGATCGGAAGAGGATATTAAAGATCTTGAAATGGCTATGGATGCTTCCTTTAGTGGGATACTTGTTTCTGTTGAAATGGATTTGAAAGATTTAAGTAAAGTAGCCCAAACCTCTAATGAATTTATTGCAGAAGCGACAATTCGTACGGATGAAACTTGTTATAATATTCGTAAAAGTTTAGCTCCTCTTCAAACTAATTTTTCAGAAATGTTACGAATTGCACAGAAAAACGCTGAGAATCATTTGGAAGCTACTGTTGATGCTCGTGTTTCTGATGTCTTGGATTTTGAAGCAAATGCCTATAATGCTTTTGAGGAAATTCTAGACGCATTCAAAGATTCCCAAGAAGCTTTTGAGAATATTATTTTTACTGTTCTTGATGCTGGTATTGAAGATCTTGAAAAAGTTACCAGACCTATTAATGAGCAAATAGATGAAGCAATCAACTCATTAAAACTTGCTATTGAAAATGCTTCAATTAACTTCCAAACTGAAATTGTTCGTGTTCTAACAGAACAGAAACGACCTATGATTACTGCTGTTGATGGATTACGACCAAAAGCAACTAGGATACTTACTGAGTCTCAAAATACTCAAAATAATTTCTTAGATGAGAAGTTCAATAGTCTAATAACAATTATGGAAAACCATACATCGCTTTATAATGATGCAATAGAACATCTTGCAAAGGAATTTGATCGCAGAATAACTAATTTAATAGAACAAATCCACGAAAATGTGTTTAGATCAAAAGAAGAAATTGTTTCATTGGAATCTCGTTTCAATGAAGAAATCAACAATAATCTTGAGGAAAAATTTGGTTTAATACATATTACTTCTAATAGAACTCGAGATGTTTTAAGTGAGATGACTGAGCAATTTACGATTATTCTAAATAGATCTGTTGCTCAATACCAAATGGATCTAAGTGATTTAGTAGCAAAATTGGAAAATGAATTCCTTTCAGCTGTTGAAAATAATGGTGTAAGCATTCAGAATTTGGTTAATTTTATCAATCTATCGCTTTCTGAGCCAGTAAAAATACTCATAAGAAATCTTGGTCTTTTAAATGAGAAGATCAAAAAAGATGAAGCTGATTTTACAAAGAAATTCGAGGATGCAATAACTAAAGACCTTCA
>JAEORM010000198.1 GCA_016840905.1 Candidatus Gerdarchaeota archaeon
GAAAATTTAGCTTATCTAAAAATTGATGATATGATTTCTTATCGAGAAGCCCATGAATTGTTTCAAGCAATAGGTTTAACAGATTTTAATGAGATTATCAAAGAAATTTATCGGAAAATTAATTCTAATAACGTACCTGAAGAACTAACTGAAATCATAAAAGGATTACCTTCTGCTACTGAATTATTTATTTCTCTGTTCCAAAAACTAAAAGAAAAGCAATCGGAATATCTTATAGTTGATATACGTAATTGTCAAGGAGGACAAGATTATATTATTCTATTTTTCCTCTATTTCATTCTAGGTTTTGATGAAAGTGTGAAACTTATACAATCGCGATCAAATGTACTAAAATTCTCTAATTTCTTAAATAATTCATCTTCACAAGGTTTGGATCTTGAAAGTATATACTATTATAAACAGGTACCCTTAGAAATTAATGATTACTATTTTGGTGACGATAAATCATTTTCCTTATACAAGGATAGTTCAATGCAAATTGAGAGTTATTATCAAAGTATGGAAAAAATGCCTTCCTTTTACAAAGAGTTTGAAAAAAGAGACTATGAAGCTTATTATAAACCCAAAAAACTCATCGTATTATGTTCTGATATAACCCATAGCTCTGGATTTGATCTAATGTTAAATCTAAAACATCTCGGAGCAATAACTATTGGTGTTGCATCTGGGCAGTCGGGCAATTCCTTTGGTAATATGAGAATGTTTGAGTTAAAGCATTCCAAAATTAAAGGAAAAGTTGCCACTCGATTTTTCATAGCTTTCCCAGAAAATCCTAAAACCCATTTGACTCTAGAACCCGATTTTAAATTAACATACGAATTATTCACTAAATACAGCTATGATAATAATGCCATTTTATTATATGCTCTTGATTTGATTAAAGAAAAGAAGCTTTAACTCATTTCTTTTCTTTATCTAATTTATAACCTGCTTTTTCCCATGCTTCTCTCATAATATCATTTTTAGCCAAATAAGCATCAACAACTTCTTTTTGAACACTATTCATTGGGCATGAGAAATTAATACATTTAGAACAAAAATCGATTATAAGAATATAGGCATATTGCACACTAGCGATAACAGTTGCAGCTAATATTCCTATCATCCCTAGTAATGCCAATAATCCGTATGTATTATACTCAACTGCAACCATCCAGATAAGAAAGCTTTCAAAAGCGATGGGCCAACTGATCATAAGAAAAAAGTATCCTGATTCTACTATTTTTTCCCATAATTTCATTGGATCTGGTCGATATTTCCAAATTTTATGTGATCCTGTTAATCCTAAACATCTAAGCGTTTTACTATTAGAAGAATAATGTGGACAATGAGTACAAATAATTCTAACTTCAAAACCGAAAATCAAGAATGCCATACCTATTGATAAATAAACAATTAACGGCCACCAACGATAGAGCAAACCTGTAATTACTAATCCAAAAATAGCAAATAAACGAGTTGGTATTTGATTTAAAATAAAAAACAACCATTTCTTTTTATCAAAACGACAATTAAGAAACTCTTCTATTTTACAATTTGCACAAGTCGTTTTGTCATTCCAAGTACAACATATTTTAATTTCTTGATCTTTAACCATTGAATTTATCACTTTAAAATTGATAAAGTAAATATTGCATTATGAATTTATGAATTTTATTTCTTTAATTAAGCTTGAAGAAATAGATCGCGTTTTTAGATAGTAGCAATTATTTTATATACTATAGATTCTCTTCAATTGCTAGAAGCATAGGAGGTTCCTATTCTCCTTACTTGGATTTTTACCTCCCGCTTCTACATTATCTTTACTCTATGTAGGTCGACTAAACAATTGAAGGCAATTATAAAGCTCTTTAGAGCAGTTCCTATCACCAACAAAGAACCACAACAACCAACGCTAAAATTGGTAATGGAAACCACTAGAAGAGGCTTTATCTTTAGTCCCATTGTTGTTTCAAATTATCCTGAAAAGGAACTCTTTAATCTTATAAAAGTGATCGAGAAGGAAATTGGTCTTACCCCTGAACAAATGAATAATACTTTTCAAAAAAGTTGGGGAAAGGTTGCTTCTGAAGATTTAGTTCAATTGGTACGTGATCAACTTGTTCATTATTTCACAACCTATGGCTTTCAACAATTAGATATTTATAACGAGGAAAGTGTTTTTGTTCCAGCAGCAAAATTAAATATTCCTGAATTAACGGATGAAATAAAACTTGTTGTAATTAAAGGCTACACAAAAGAGGAAATAAGAGAAAAAGTTCTTTCTCTTCTTAATAGTGGTATTGCTTTAGCTGAAGATACCTTAAACGACTTATTAGAAGCAGCAGTTTTTGTTGGAATAACTGAAAAGGATGTCAATCTGATCAATAATAAGGAAGCAAAAGCTGCTTTAATTGATTATTTTAATATCTTTCCAGAAAACCCCATAGAATTCCTACGCTACATCCTCTTTAAAACTACAACAAAAACACTGCTTATAAAAAACAATGAAACTTTCCAAGCGATTCAGAAAGGCATAGTTGGTAGAATAGATATCGTTATGCTTTTTGCTAAATATCAAGAAAAATATGGTTTTGAAAGGCTTTCCCAAATTTTCTATCGATATAAACCACTTTTCTTAGCATTTCGATCTAATAGTGTCATGAGACCTATTATCAATAAATTAAGACGATTGGCAAAAGATTATCATAAACCATTTCAAGTTGATTTTTTAAATAACATAACCACACAACTTAAACATGGAGAGAAAATC
>JAEORM010000199.1 GCA_016840905.1 Candidatus Gerdarchaeota archaeon
AGTACAAGCTGGTATTGATATTTTAAAGAAAGGTGGAAATGCCATTGATGCTGCAGTTGCTGTAGCTACAACATTAAATGTAGTAGAACCAATGAGTACAGGGATTGGTGGTGATGCTTTTGCATTAATTTATAGTAAAAAAGATGACAAGCTTCATGCGTTAAATGCCAGTGGTTGGTCATCGGAAAATGCTTCTATTGATTTCTTTAAAGAGAAGGGTATGGATGAAATTCCCTTATATGGTGTTTATTCAATTAGTGTTCCTGGAGCTGTTAGTGGATTTGAAAAAGCTTTGAATGAATTTGGTACTATGTCCTTCAAAGAAGTTTTACAACCAGCAATCAATTATGCTGAGAATGGCTTTCCCGTAAGTGAATTGATTGCTTTTAGCTGGAACAGAGCTGAACAAAAACTTAGTGAACATCCTTCAACAGCAAAAACCTATTTACCAAATGGTTCAGCACCTAAAGTGGGTGATGTCCATTATTCCAAAGATATTGCTAATACATTCAAACTTATAGCAAAAGGTGGAGCAGAAGAATACTATAAAGGATCAATTGCAAAGAAAATAATTAACTATTGTAATGCTAATGGTGGATACTTTACTCCAGATGATTTTGCTGCATTTGAAGCAGAATGGGTTAATCCAATCAGTTGTGATTACAAAGATTATACTGTTTATCAATGCCCTCCAAATGGCCAAGGTATAGCTACTCTTTTGGAACTAAATATTCTTAAGGGATTTGAGCTTAATTCGATGATTCATAATTCTGCTCAATATTTACATTTGCTTATTGAAGCTAAAAAACTTGCTTGGGCAGATCTTCGAACGTTTGCATCAGACCCTCATTTCAATAAATTACCAATTGATGAATTACTTTCTGAAGATTATTCCGCTAAACAAAGAAATCGTATTGATTTAAATAAAGCAGCGGTTAATGTTCCTCCTGGATTAGATTGGTCATCAGGTGATACTATTTATTTATCTGTTGTAGATAAAGATAGAAATGTTGTATCTTTCATCAATAGTTTGTACAATGGTTTTGGTTCTGGTCATGTAGTAGAAGGTACAGGTATCTGTCTCCAAAATAGAGGTAGTTTGTTTTCATTAGATCCAAAGCATCTTAATGCTTTGCAACCACGGAAACGACCTTTCCATACAATTATACCTGGTATGGTTATGCAAAACGATCTACCGGTTCTTAATTTTGGGTGCATGGGTGGCGATGTACAACCTCAAGGGCAGATGCAAATCTTTCTAAACTTAGTAGAATTTGAGATGAATATCCAACAAGCAATAGAAGCTCCAAGGTTTAGACATTATGATGATAATCATATAGCTCTTGAACAAGGGATAGACGAATTAACTCGAGCTCAATTACTTCTAAAAGGTCATAAATTAGGCAATGATATTGGTGAATTCTTTGGCGGAGCTCAAGGAATAGCAATAGATAATGAGCGAGATGTCTTATTTGGTGGTTCAGATCCAAGAAGAGATGGGTCTGCTATTGGTTACTAAATGCAATAAATATCCTATAATGATTATTCATTATAGGGAAATTATTTTTATTAGAATTTATAACGTCCTAATGTTTCTGTTGTAGCTCTGTTAAAATCTTCTTTAACTTTTGTTTTTTCTTTTTCTGCTTTTAGCAATCTTTTTCGTTCAATCCGATATGCTTGCTGAAGTTGTTTGAATTCTTCCTTTGTAATTTCAAAGGACACTCTTTGACCAGATAGAAAAATAAATTTCTCTAATGACACACGAATGAAATCAGGTTCAAATAAAAATCTTTTAACACGTATTACCGCAAAAAGCCGTTCTGACCTAACAACAGCATTTGCATTTCCTTCAACGCGAATTATCTTCCCTAAATAATCATTATCTATCGTGAATGCTTCTTTTCCTAAAACATCATCTTGTAACATTTCTCTCATATTAGAATAGACAGACATATTATTTAAAGATTTAAAAAAGAGAGGAATAGGAATAATCCTATTTTTCAGCTTTAACTGGATTTTCTAAAACACCTATCTTTTCAATGGAAAGACTAACTTTATCTCCATCTTTCAAATAAGTTGGTGGATTTTGAAAGTGTCCTACACCTTCAGGAGTTCCTGTAAATATAAGGTCTCCCGGTTTAAAAGTAAAGGATTGGGAAAGATAGGATATTATATAACCTACTGGAAAGATCATATTTTTAGTGTTTGATTTCTGCCATACCTTACCGTTTACTGATAATTCAATATTGAGATTTTGTGGGTCTTGTAATTCATCTGTTGAAACAATCGATGGTACAAGAGGGGCAAAGGTATCCATTGTTTTTGATCGAGTAAATTGTTTATCCATATATTGGAAATCTCGAGCACTCACATCATTTCCTATTGTATACCCAAAAACATGATTTAGTGCCTCTTCTTCTGGAATATTTTTTCCTTCTTTGCCAATTACAATTACTAATTGAATTTCAACATCAACTTTATCAGAAATCTTTGGTAATACAATATGTTCTTTATTAGCGATTATAGCAGAATTAAATTTCCCCCAAATCATAGGATTCTTTGGTGGTTCAGCTCCTCCTTCTTTTGCATGTTCTAAGTAATTTCTTCCCAAGCAAATAATCTTTTGAGGATTATAAATCGGAGCTAAATATCTTATATCTTCAAGTGAATGTATATGATCTTTTTTAATTTCATCAAATTTACTTTTATTCGTATTAATGAAAGCAAGCAATTTCTCCAGGAAAATCTTTACTTTATTTTTTCCTTCATCACCTAAAGCTATTAGTTCCTCCATGGAACAAATCCCATTAAAAATATCTATCTGCATTTCTTCACATACAGATTTGATATCCACAACTTCATTATCAGACCAGAGAACACCAATTCTTGTTTTATCATCATTCAATTCGAAATTCATTAATTTCATAATTAAACTTCCTATTTATTTTTTAGAACAAACCCTTTTAATTATTAAAAATTATTAATAAGTTCAAAAAAATTAACAATTATGATTATTTTTATGTCAACAAAAAATTTTTGAAGTTCTAAACAAACAACGTAATAGAGATTTTTGAGACTAATTAGGTTGTTAGATTATGACTAAAATGAAAAATGCCGATAGGTTAGATAAGATTGCTCCTTCAGGTATTAGGAGTATGTTTGCTAGAGCTCAAGGGATTCCTGGAGTGATTTCACTTGGTATAGGACAACCAAATATTCCCACTCCTCAAGGATTAGTTGATGCTTTAAGTAATCGAGTTAAAAATGGAGATAATTATTATTCCCCCACTATGGGAACGAAGCAATATAGAGAAGCAGTAGCAGAACAGAATAGAAGGGATTATAATTTAGAGTACGATCCTGAAACAGAAATTTTAGCGACAGCAAGTGGGTGTGAAGCTCTTTATTGTTCACTTATGAGTTTTATTGATCCTGGAGATGAAGTTCTAGTACCGGATCCATCCTTCCTCACATATCCTAGACAAGTCATGCTTGCAGGAGGAGTACCAGTTTGGATGAAACCTACAGATGATTTGAAGATTGATACAACTAATTTACAAGAATATATTAGTGATAAAAGTAAAGCAATTATCCTCAATTTTCCCTCAAATCCAACGGGAGAAATTATGACAAGTGATGAATTAAAACCTATTATTGATTTAGCAGTTGATAATAATTTACTAATATTAACTGATGAAGTATATGAGAAATGTATTTTTACTGATGATAAACACATTCGAGTTCCTAAACTCGATGGTGCTTATGAACGAACCTTATTATTGAATAGTTTCTCAAAAACTTTATGTGTTCCAGGTTGGCGTATTGGTTATGTTGCAGGTCCTAAAGAATTAATTTCACCAATTGTAAAAATGCATAGTTTTGTTGTAGCAAATGCTCCATCAGCACAACAAAATGCTATAGGTGAATTTCTCAATACTCCAGAAGCAGAAGAGTTTATGTTAAAATTAGCAAAGACATTGAAAGAACGTATGTTGCGAATTGTTAAAGGTTTTAATAGCATTGAAGGATTTAGCTGTAGACAACCTGAAGGCAGCTTTTATGCTTACCCAAATGTTGTTGAACATGAATGTTATACTGGTTCTGAAGAATTAACAGAACTAATATTCAATAAAACAAAATTAGCTTTTGTTCCTGGTACTGAATTTGGTCCTTCAGGAGAAGGCTACTTACGTGCTAGCTTTGGTTCATCTTCATTAGAAGAAATAGATGAAGTAATTAAAAGATTAAAAGAATTATAATGAAAAATTCAAAGATTATTAAAAATAGATGAAAATTGGATAGAAAATGATTGTTAATTTTTTATCCAATATAACTTTACTTTGGATAATAACTCACCATTTTTTTTCTTACTAATTTTGCTATTAGTGATAATTTCACTATCCTTTTTATTTGATTTGTTTAATTCTGTTTCTACTAAAATATTATCGTTATGTAGTGCTTGCCCTTTATAGCTAATTTCAATTTTAGTTATCTTATAATTATCTAATTGTTTCTTAGGTACGGTTTCCAAAACCCATTCGAAATAGACTCTATTGTTAACATGTCTGTTAAGATCAAGATCTGAACGTCTGACCACAAGATCTACCTTGTAATCCACTTTTTCTGGAAGAGGTAGATTTGGAAAATCATAATTTACTGCTCTTTGTTCACTTCGTGGAATATCTTTAAAATAATCCTTATAATTCACTGGTTTTCTCTTTATGAAATTATATAAAATCCAACTTGTTGTAGCATTACAAATAATCTTACCTGTTTGAGTCAAAATTTGGAAATCTCTTAGTGAATATTTTTCACTTTCATTTTTAACAGGCCAAGAACGAACTGTTAATACATCAGTTAATTTTGGATAGTCATAAATTTCAATATAATATCTAAGTAAATACCAAGTGAGATTTTTCTTGAATGTTTGTTGAAAACTAACCCCAAGATGATAAGCATGCTCATAGGCTATTTGCTGTAAATAATCAACTATTGCAGTAACTTTTATTTCCTCTCTTTCATTCATCTCGAGTGCTCGAGGTTTAACTTCCATCTCATAAATTTCAATCATGTCTTGAGTGTCTATTCTAACATCATATAAGTTTTGTGACTTTTTACTAGCAAATTAAAGAAAAACAAGAAAACTAAATTTATATAAAAAGAATAAAAGATGAGAAGAATTAAAAAATTCTCTCAAAAATTTATGGACCTGAAAATCCACATGCTGGGCAAGTGTAGCTAATTTCTTTTTGTCTGCATGAATAGCATCGTACTTGAACTACATCGCCACAACTTGGACATCTGAATTTTACTGATCCAATATCATCTGGTGAAATCTTTCGGAAGCAACACGAACATGTTGGCATAGCATATACTTTATCACTCATCGTTCATTTACTCCGTATTCTTATACACGTCGTCCTCTACGTCCCCCAGCACGTCTAGTTCCATCATGTGCTATAGGGGTAACTTCTTCAATTCGACCAATTCTTAATCCAGATCTAGCCAAAGCACGGATAGCTGCTTGCGCACCTGGACCGGGAGTTCTTGGACCATTTCCTCCTGGAGCTCTTACAGCAATATCGATTTTTGTTATACCTCTATCTTTTGCAGCAGTGGCAGCGTCATAAGCAGCTCGCATTGCAGCATAAGGTGATGATTCAAACCGATCGCTTTTAACATACATTCCACCTGAGCGTTTGGCAATGGTTTCACTTCCCGTTGCATCAGTTACAGTGATTATTGTATCATTGTAGGAGGAATAAATGTGAACAATACCAGTTCGTAGAAATCTTCTCTTCTTAGTTGTTTCTTTTGTACTCATATTTTGTCACCTACAATTCATCCTTTAATTTTACTGGAACGACTTTTTTAGCTTTCTCTTCTATAACTTCTTCACCAGTATCATCAATCTCTATGAGAAGTTCTTCTTCTTCAGCTTCAGCTTCAGCTTCCTCTACTTCCTTCTTGATCTTACCAGGTTTTTCATGGAAAGGTGCTTTAGGAGGTCTAGTAGGACCGCCACGTCTTCTATCTCCTCCTCTTCGCTCTTCAGTAGATGGTTTTCCTTTGAAAACATTTGCTGGTAAAGCTTTATGAGAAGGTTTACTGAGTGGTGATGATGAAGCAAAGTTAATCACTTTTTCTTCATTAGGATTAACAAAATAACTTGGTGAATCAACTATTCTTTCACCTATTGTAACATGTTTATGGACAATTAACTGTCTTGCATGATGCGGTGTAGTTGCCATTCCTTTTTTATAAACGAGAGTCTGTAGTCTTCTGTCAAGGATATTTTCAATATTCATACTTAGAACATCATCTAATGTAGCGTTACTTTCGAGAAGACCCATTCTTTGTAATCTACCGAGAAGTTCTAGTTCACCAGTTTTTCGATGTTCAATATCAAGGCTTAAAAGTCTTCTAGCATTGGTTCTAAAATGACTTAGCATAGTAGAATTCTTCCAAACTTCCTTCATGTTCCGTAAGCCATATTTACCGATGATTTTTAGATCTTCTTCAATACGATTCTTTTCAAATGGTTGACGTGGTGTCTTATATTTTCTTCTATTTCTTTTTGGATCGCCCATCTTTTTTCACCTTATACTTTCTTACGGGAGACACCCATAGATCTTCCACCTCTGCCAGTACTCTTGGTTCTTTGACCTCTTACTTTATGGCCGACAGAGTGTTTTATACCACGATAAGTACGTAATTTCTTCAAACGATCAATATCATTTCTTTCATATAAAGCCAAAGTTGAGCTTGTTATATGAATATCTTCACCTGATACTCGCTCTTTTTGATGGTTAACAAACCATTTTGGTATACCAAATTTAATAGGATCTTTTATTATTTCATCTAATTTGTTAACTTGATCATCAGAAAGTAAACCAATATAGGTGGTTTGGGGGATTTGTGCTTTTTTCAAGATTATATCAGACATTCTAGGACCAATGCCACGAATATGGCATAAACCATTTATGACATGCTTATCTCCTCTAATATCGGTCCCGGAAATACGGACTAAATGCTTGAAATCTTTGAAATTTAATGACAAATTCAAATACCTCTAATTTTCTAGTACAATTATATTGAGATTATTATCTTCTTTGTCTTGTCGCGACTTTTCATTCTATAAATCTTTTGTTAGATTGCAAATGACTGACAAACAAAGATTATTTATATTTTTCTAGTTAAGAAAAATCGCTAAAATCTCTAATATATATTTTACTACTAATTTTTACTTATTTTAATGGAAAAAAAGGAAAATGATGAAAAAGTGATTTAATTTTCATCTAACTTAGGTTCACAGACTATGGATGAGAGAACAAAGGAGAAATCTTCTGTTACTAATTTGTAAGCAGCATTAAAAACATCTGTCAATCCTGCCCAGCCTTTTATAACATCTTTAAATTCCTTCTCAAATTCATTCCCAAAGTCTTTGAGAGCTGACCGTAGAACATTTGAGTTATTATCAGCAATTAAAGCATATAAAGCAGAATTTGTCTTCTCTATTAACACGACTCTATCCTCTAAATTGATAAATTTTGGTGTAGATTCACTAGCAACAGTTTCCTTTAGAATATTAACCACTCCTGATAAAGCCCCACTAATCAGAGTAGAATCCATTGTTAAGGCATTTTCACCCATTTCACAAAAATCATGAGTTAAAAGTGGTATTCCATCATTATTTATGACAATTAATCGGTAAGCTGACACTGGAGCAAAGTAAATTTGAATTGGTGATCGTAAATATGCTGCAGCTACAAAAGTAAACCCAACTACAACAAAAATTAAATCAAAATCACCTAAGCTCGCCATAGCGGGAATAAGATTTAGCAGGAAATTTAGAATGGTTCCACCAATTGATGCTATAGCTAATCCGGTTATTATTAGGCTTAATTGTGTTCGTTGTTTTTTATTTGTGGCCTTTTTCAAACCTCGAGCCATCATAACAAACATAAAGATATACACCATACCAAGATAAGTAAACAAAATCCCATAGAAAGTGTATTGCCCTAATCCACCATCATAATCAGTATTCCATCCAGATTCTGGACTAAAACTGACTTGAGCAAATCCCCCAAACCATAAAGCTGCTAATGTTATTCCAGCTAAAAATGCTATTATTAAGGATGGTATTGATAATGAAACGGTTGATAATAAATCTCTAAAGAAAGTAATTATCAGTAATGATATGATAAGGATAGAGAGAGAACCTATTTTCCAAATCAATACAAAAGTTTGGTTTGTGGTACTAGGTAATAAAACACTAACTAATTTTGTTATTGACCATAATAAGATTCCACTAAAAAATAACAATAAGAATACTGTTGGTAAGAATCTATTTAATAGGTAATTTAGACTTAGAAAGAAAATAATAATTATACAGCAAATCATTGCCAAAATACTGGGAACTGTTTGCACAAGAGGTACAGCCATTTTTTTATCTCCGTATGAAATTAACTTACTCATTAAACGTTTTTACTTTCAAAAAATTTTTGGATAAGAAAAACAAAAGGATTATTGAAATAAATTATTAACTGGTCACAATATTCCACTTGATTCATATAAAGTGACCACCTTATTAGTTATTTAGAAAATAAATAAACAAAGGTGATTATAAAAATGTCCGAAGAAGAACCGCGAAAAAAAATCAAGATAGAAAGAGATGAAATCCCTGTAGAGGATCTTAGAGAATTACTTGGTGTCGTTAATAAAGAGATACCAGGATTGATCAGAGGCTTATTTACAGCATTATATGATGTAGACTCAGCAGAGCAATATGCTAAAGGTATTGCTACAATTTACAAAACTCTAACTGAACAGGGATTACCAACTGAAATGGTTGAGAAATTAGTTTTGAGATATTCCCAATCTTTAGATGTCTTGGGTAGTGCTCTCAAAAACATTAAAGTCAGTAAAGATGGAGATGATGATTAAAACCATTCTTCACTTTATTGATTAACTTAAATATTCTGAAGGCAGTGAAAAGCTATGTGTAAAAAACAAACATTAAGAAAGATAGGATCCATATTTGTTATACTATTCCACTTTTTCATTCTGTTAAACATAGCTATTTGGTATCTATTGCCAAGAATGGCTATTTTACCTTTTCAAAGATTACATCTTAAGAATAAAGTCAAACGAAAATTACGAAGATATGGAATGCCTCGAGAAGCTGCAAAAGTATTCGCTAATGAGTATAAAGCAAAGCTAACTAAATATGGCAGTGTAAAAGGCTTACGACAAATGTTAGGATCAGTTAGAAAAGATGAGGTAGAAGAGGATAAGCTTGATGCTCGTACTAAAGCACCCAAAATAGTTCCGCTCTACCTTATTAATTCAAATCATCCTTCTCTTGTTTGAAACCATAATTTTATTGAAAAATAATATATTAAAGAAGATTTATATACAATAATGTAAGTAAAGTATATTAAAGTGTAATTACTTGTTATCTCTTGAAAGCAAAAAAACGGGGCTAAAAAGATGAATTCGTCTGAACCAACAGAAGAAAAGAAAGAAAAAGCACTTACTGAGAAAAAAACAGTAGATATAAATGCATTAGAGGCTTTAAATGACAAATTGGACCAGACGATTAAAAGAATTTCTCAACTTGAAGAAAAAATAGAGGGAATGAGCCCTGAATTGAAAAATGCTACAGGCTCACTAAATATGACCTTGGCGATTTTACGCACTTTTCAAGATGTAACAAATGTTGCTACCATCTTTTCTCCATCAAAATGGATCATGCGTTTACGTCCTGATGTTAATCTCGATGCAATTGAACGTGTTATAGTTGATGTATTAACCCGTGAAGGGGCTAAAAATATTTCACAATTGACCGCTTCCGTAAGGATGGAACGTGGAACAGCATCTCGAAGAATTATTCGAGAAAAAGTTAATGATATGATTGAACGGGAAATTGTTGAAGAAATAGATGAAGGCTATGGTCGAGTCATTCGTATGCTTATAGATGTAAAAGATCTCGCACAATAAGATTTCCTTAAACAACTCCTAACTCTTTTAGTTTTTCAGTAAATCGTGCATTTACTATTTTATTTACAAGTTCTCCTTTTATTTTTCCACGAACTTCTTTCATAACCAAACCCATTATTTTACCTAAAGCCCGTTCACCAGATTCTTTAATGAATTCAATATTTTCATCCAATATTTTATCGATCAATTTTATTAAATCGTCTTCGGTGATTGTTTCAAGGCCCAATTCTATAATAGCAGTTTCTAGTTTCTCTCGAGGTGATTTTGCAACATAAGTTAATAATGGAGCTATTGCCTCTTTAGCTATTTTATTTTGAATAAGTAACTCAAAAATCTCCTTAATTCGTTTATCAGGGATTTTTTCTACAGATGGTTCTTCGCGTGTTAGAGCTTTCATTGTTTGTTCTAATGTAACTGCTGCTAACATTGGTTCAATACCAATTTTAACTAAATCATCAAACAGATTTGCGCGGGAGGAGATTGCTAGATTTTTTGTTATCTCTTCTGGGAGTTTATATTCTTTTATATAACGATCTTCTCTTTTTTCAGGTAGTTCAGGTAATTCTTCTTCGATCCGTTTTATTCTCGTTTGACTAATAATTATAGGATAGGAATCTGTATCAGGATACATTCTTCCCGCTCCACCCAAATATCGTCTAAAACTAGTAGTTCCATCATCATGTGCATGCCTTGTTTCTTCAGGAATACCTTCAAGGGCTTCTTTTACTCTAGTTACTATTTCTTTTATTGCATTTATAGCATCATTTTCTTGGCCCATTACAAATACAACAGCATCTTGTTCTTTGCAAGAAAATAATTCCTTTAAAGATTTCACTTCTGTGGCAGTAATACCATATTTTGGCAATTCATCAGTATGTAAAATTCCACCTAATCCTGTGATTATTTTTACTCTATCAACTATTTCTTTTCCAAATGTACGATCGCCTTGAACTTTCTTTAAAATTAAACCAGACATTCCTACCAATTTTACACCTAGTATTTTATCTTTATTTTTGATAGCATCAAGGATCTTCTTACTTGTAGTTTTCTTAAAAACAGGCATACAATCTTGATAATCTTCTGTAAACATTTCAGGTTTAAGCTTTCTCTTCAATAGTTCATTCTTTATCTCTATTAGTGTTAATTGTCTTTTTACTTCAAATTTCACATATTCAGGTAGCATATCTAGAATCTGAATGCCTTTTATCTCAACACGGGCACCTTGATCGATACTAATATTTAGATCCTGCCTAATAGTGCCTAATCCTCGTTTAACCTTTCCAGTTACGCGTAAAATTCGACCAATGCTTTCAGCAATATCTCTTATTTCTTGAGGATTGGTAATTGAAAGAGTTTTTGTGGCTATTTCTACTAAAGGTGTTCCTAACCTATCAACTCGCCAAGTAATTGTCCTACCAATATTACTTATTTCTCTACAAGAATCTTCTTCGAGGGCAAGCATTTCAAGATTTATTGTTTTTCCTGTGGCTTTAATTTTCCCACCAAGCCCTACTAACATAGTTCTTTGAAAGCCACTTGGAATTGATCCATCTAAATATTGCTTCCGGTTAACAGATAATTCATCTAAAATATCCATTTGTAATAATTTGGCAATTGTTATTGCTAAATCAACAGCATTTGAATCAATTTCAAATGGAGGTGTTTCATCTATTTCATATGAACAAACTGAATCATGTATTTCATAAACTATTTCTTTTTGCTTTTGAAATTCCATTAATGCTGCTTTATCGTATTCTCCCATTTCAGATAATGTCGGACGCATATGTCTGGTTATTCTTGCTTGTGGTTCATCTAATCGCAATTCAGATTTACAATGGCAGAATAATTTCCTCCCAGTTTCTAGCTGTTG
>JAEORM010000200.1 GCA_016840905.1 Candidatus Gerdarchaeota archaeon
ACCTTGGTTAATTTAGTCTAAAAATGGTCTTGCTAAAATTAATAAGTTTACTCTTTAATTATTAAACAAGAAATTCAATTTTAATAATATAGTTTTTCAAAGATTTCTTTTTAATTGTGAATTTTTGCCGCTAAGCTAGTGATTAAAAAGTAGAATACCACTATTTGTTAATGAAAATTTAATTATTTGGTGTTAGATGAATTGACTTATGAAGACCTAGAAACCACTCGTACAGCTGAAAAATTCTATAATGCTTTGCGTGGATTTATTGTTATTGAAGAAACAGGTCTACCAAAATATATTGAATTTTTAACTGAAGAACAAATAGATATTATATTACTTGCAGGTCTATTATCAGGTTTGCAAGCATTAGCTGAGGTTATCAGCGATGAGAAAATTAAAACAATTGAAACTAGTAATTCAATTTTTTCATTTGTTTTACGCTCAAATTATTTTTATGTTACTTGGTTTGAAAAAACAATTTCAGAACCAGAGATTTATGAACCGATAATTATGAAACTCATCTCAAGATTTGAAGGTGCTTCAAGCTCTGATAAAGAAAATGCTCTTCTAATTTCTAATTTATCAGAAACCCCCGATTATGAAAAATTTGGTAGTAGAGTAGCAAAGCTCAGATCAGTAGACACTAAATATTCTGATGTTTATAAGAAAATGATTTCCGAATCAGCTCATAATGATGAAATTAAAAAATTAATAGAAGAGCTTTGCGGAATTGATGGTGTTTTAATTATTAGTGACAAAACTGATGCAATTGAATATTCCGAGTTCCCTCGAGGAGAACCTATTTTTGAAATTTCTATTCTAACCAATTTTCTTGTTGGAATTCGTAAGTCATTGAAAAACCTTGACCCAGGTGATTTGGAAGAAATAACTACTGAAAATTATCGTTTTGTTATTCATGACAAACAAGAGTACTTCTATGTTTTTGAGATAATCAAAGGTCTTGCTGAAGAAGAAAAAATAATCCTAACAATGCGAAAAATCATTAGTCGATATGAAGGTATCCGAAATAAAAATGTTGAAGTTATTGAATTATTAAAAGATTTGAAATCAATTTCCGAACATGAGCTTTTAGGACAGTTATCACTTGAATTACGTGATCGTCAAACTGACTCCAAAAAAGACGAAGTCAGGTTGAGTCGGCAAACAACGAAAGTATCTTTTGGTGATGAAGAAACTAAATGGTTACTTGAAGAAGAACAAATGTATTCCTTTATGGACACCTATAAGGAAATTTTTATGGTGGGAATTGTTACTCCAATCAATAGATATTTTGTTATGAGAAAAGCTCACGATATCAAAGATTGGATGGAATCTGCAAAAAATCTCGAGCTGGAAAAACTTCTCACTTTAACTGAAATTAATAAAATAAGCCCCATAGTAAAACTTGCTCAATTAGACAAACAATTTTGGCTTACAAGAATAACTGATAAAAGTGTTTTATTTGCCATTTTAGATACTAGTAATTCTGCTATTGAAAGATTTATGTTGCGATTGCCTATTGTTCTACGAAAAATCAGTAAAAATGTTATTTAGTAAAATCATCTAATGTCCGTTGTGTATTTACTTTTATTTTACCTTCAATCATTTTAATGCCATAATACGAAGATTGCTGACCAATGGCTAAATCACCATAGCTTCCATCAAATCCAGGTGGTGAGAAACAGAAATTACCTTTCCGCACTTCAATAATTGCTTGGGCTATCTTTTCATCAACTAATTGATAGAGAATCTCTTTGAGTGATTCTAATTTAGTAGTCCATAGACGACATTCATTTCCTAGAGCAGAAATAATTACATCATAAATCCGTCTTACACTTTTAGTGTTTGGATTTTTAGAATTCAGACCATTTGCTATTATTTCTACTAATGGAACCATTCGGTAATAATTTCTCTTTGGTCCATACATTTTCCCAAATTCCCTTTCACTACCTTGTACTACTGACAATTCTAATGCTCTTTGTAAGACCCCTGGAACCAATGATAGATTACAGATAGGGCAAATCATGTCTTGTGGTACAGTATCAGGTGAATAAACACAATACTCATTCTGCTTATGATCTCGTATCCCACCTCGATGACCAGTTAAAAAATATCGTCCCTCTGATGGGTGGAATTCTGCTGTATAACAAACACGATTTCTTCGAATAGCATCTATTAACTCATGATAAGAAAATTTCTTCATATCTAAACTGGTTAATTCTCTACCTAACCGATTTAAAGCTGCTGAATGAGCATCACTATTAGAAATTAAGGTTAATTTATCAAGCTCTGGAATCAAAGTGGTAATAGTGGGATCAGCACTTAAACCGGTTTCAAAAGCATGAATTCTACTAGCAGCATCGCCAAAGAAATCAGACATAAAAGTGATAGAAGGTTGTGGACCATAAATGCCTAATGGAACTAAAACATGTGCTGGAAAGAATTCAACTAGAGGATCAATATCCAATAAGCCACTAATTCTATCAGAAACCTCTTCGCTGCTTTCATTTGTAATAAATGGTCTACCCATAGAATTCTTTACTTCATATTTCTCGAGAAGTTTTATTGCCTTTTCAATAGCTTCAAAACTAGGCCAGAGAAAAACACAATGAACATTTTTACGATAAACATCAATAGGTGCTGTAATAGCTAACTCGGTTTGTAAAACAAATTTTGTTTGTTGTTCTTCCTCTGTAGCATTTTTTAATTCAAAGATACCATTTTCATCAGGATCAACCAATTTTTCTTTCAAAGTTTTCAACCATGGTTCAAAAAGACAATCACCGGTGCCAATGAGTTGAACTCCTTTTTTAGGCATATTCTCAACAGCTGTTTGAAGGTCTAAACTTCCAGTACCACCTGCATAAGAAGAATGAGCATGAAGATCGCAAATGATTCCTTTCTGAAATTCCTCGGGTAAATCGCCTTGTTCGTGTAAAGAATTCATGATAGTTCATCAATGAATAGTAACTATTGTTTAATAATTCTTCTCAGAAGTATACCAATGAAAAGAATTATTTGGCACAAGTGCACAATTCAAGCATTAGTGAAATATTATTCCAATAATAGGTTGGGAAAAAATTTGCAAGAAGATATTGCTGTAGAAGACTCAATTGAAATCCTTGACGGAAAACATCCGCAATCTCAAGAGTCAGAAGAAGGTCATCTGATTGATTTGAAAATTACCCAGCCTGAATATGATACACAAATAAAATTAAAATATGCTATTTTAAATAATCTAATAGTTGGACCCATTGCTCTGGCAATTTATTTTCCATTTGAATACTTGGGACCATTTCGAATCCTTAATTCGGAGTATTATTTCCATGCAGTAATATCGTTTATTTCCTTTGCACTAGTACCTATCATTTATCTAATGATTTTTCATAGAATAACTGGACAAGCGAAATACTTTTTTCTGGGAACTAAAGCAGGTTTTACCAGAAAAAAAATTATCAGTAGTATTGTGCAAGGAATTCTTATGCATGCAGGGATTTTTTATCCCTGGGTAGTGATATCGCAGAAATTTAACCCTAGTGTACAACAATTAGCTTATTATATAACAACACCTACAGATTGGTTTTGGCAAATATTCTTTGTTATGCTAAATGTGATAATGTTCGAGTATTATTCGAAATCGTTCATCCAACTACAATTTGCAGAAGCAAAAGGTTCTTTTACAGTTTTTAAAAAGAAAATAATATTTCAAAAAGAGAAGATGCTAGGCTTTTGTCTGCAGTATTTTGTTTGGATAGGAGGACATTGGTTAGAAATGTCTTGGTTGCCTGACTATCTAGGATTAAAGAATGCGATGTTTTTTATTATAGTTTCAGGCTTTTTAACAGGATACACAGTTTACAAAACAGAAAATATTATTGGTGTTACACTTGGTCATGTATTGCTAAATGTATTCTTGATGGTAACTTATTTTCATAAGTAAACAAATGGATTTTTCTATAGAAATTCGAGCAATTACCATAAAAAAACAGATAAATTGTGAATGGTTTTTTACTAATAAAAAAATTATTGCAATAAAAAGATTAAAAAAGAGGAAAAGAAAAGGAGAAAATAATCCGTGGGCTGATAGATCAGACTGGAAGATCGTCTGATTTGCATTCAGAAGGCCGCGCGTTCAAATCGCGCTCAGTCCACCATTTTTACCTTTTAAATTTTAGTTCTTAAAGCAAATTCCTTATTAATTTGCTTACCTTTGTTATTTTGGAAAGAAATCTGGATTTGCAGTGATTTTATGATTGATGAATATATAATGGATATTTTCATTGCTACCTATACTACAATTGTTACAATTTTTTTTGGAATTACTTGGAGAAAAAGACGTGATCTTTTATTTTGGTTCATTGGTCTTGGTATCTTTTCTATTGGTGCTTTTTTCTTAATTTTCAAAATAAAGAATGAAATTTTTCGATTAATTGGTGATATCTTTTATTTGACTGGTTTTATTTTTATATGCATTTTTTCGCTTTTTGAATACTACTCTGTTTTTCTAAAACCATTAGAAAATAAAGTTGAACGCAAACAAAAAATGAGAAGGCTCACTATTTTACTTAGCTCTATTTTTGGCCCTGTTATTACTTCTGGTCTTATCTTATATTTTTTATCAATTATTGATTTAGTAGTAAGTATTCTTTTTGTCATGTCTGTAGGATTGATTTTTGTTATAATATCTATGTTAAAGGTTTATTTAGCAAAGGGTACTGTTACTCGTTTATTTTTCTTTTATGTTTTTATTGCAGCATTCCTTACGACTATAAATTCCATTATAGGTGATTTTGGTTTTAATTGGTCTTGGACTCTTAGTTATGCCATGAATTTTATTTTTATCACCTTTATTCTTACCGCAGGATTAGCCTCACCTATTGAAGCGAGGATTACTAAATCGGAAAATAATTTACGAAAATTCAATGAAGAGCTTGAACAACAAGTAGAGAATCGAACCAAACAATTAGCTGAAGTGAATATAGAATTAGAATCCTTTTCTTATTCAGTCAGTCATGATCTTCGTTCACCTCTACGAATTATTTCAGGTTTTAGTAACGTTCTTCTAAAAGATCATCAAAATCAACTTGATGTAAAAGGAAAGGATTTGCTTCTTCGAATTAATTCGAATACTGAGAAAATGGGTCAAATTATTGATGATTTGCTTGAGCTTTCAAGGTTATCTCAAAAAGAATTAAATAAGAAATTTGTAAATTTAAGCAATTTAATGCATGAAGCTATTGATGATCAGCTCCGTATGAATCCTTACCCTAATGTTAAATTTGTTATTCAAGAAAGCTTATTTGCTTTATGTGATCCTATTCTGATACGTTTAGTTTTAGAGAATTTCATTTGTAATGCATTAAAATTTACAAATAAGAATCCTTTTCCAGAAATTGAGTTTGGTTCTAGAACTGAAAATGACAAGTTAATCTTCTTTGTAAGAGATAATGGCGTTGGTTTTGATATGAAATATAAAACTAAATTGTTTGAGGTCTTCCAACGATTACATAATGCAGATGAATTCTCAGGTTCAGGTATAGGATTAGCAACTGTTAAACGTATTATTAAAAAACATGGAGGAGAAGTTTGGGCTGAAGGAGAAGAAGGGAAAGGAGCTACTTTTTATTTTACCTTAGAACCATAAAGATTTTAAGATTATTACCTCAGTTTTTCTGCTAGTATCTACACTTTTTACTATACCTTTTCCTTTAGAACAATGCATTAATAGGAGTTTTGTAATACCAAAGTATATTTTAATTTGATAAATTTTTAGAGAGAAAGAACAATGGTTAAAGAATGGACACTTGATATAATTATAGCCATATATCAAGTTTTAGTGGTTATAGTATTTGGTTTTATGTGGCGTAAAAGAAGGGATTTAGTTTATTGGTTTTTGGGGCTTGTTATTCATACCATTGGTTCTATTCTATTAATTTTTCAAAGAACCCATTTTATTATTGGTTATCTTGCTATTATTTTTAATTTACTTGGTGTTTTAGTAATTATTTTTTCAGCTATCTTTGAGTATAATGTTATTTGCTTAAAAAATACTAAAGAAAAAATCGTTCAAAAACGTGAAAGAAATTTCCTTATTATTTTAATTACAACTATATTTAGTTTAGGCATTCTAGCATTAATCTTAATGGGTTATTATCAACTTTTGAATATTGTTTTATCACTTGAGATAGTTATGTGTGTTATTACTACAATTGTTACTGTTCTTGTTCTTAGGATTTATTTAAAGCAAAGAACTATTACCCGATTGTTTATGTATTTCGTTTTCTTTACGAGTACATTAACTATACTAGCTACTGTTTTTGGCTATTCTATTGCCAAAATAACTGGTATTAATGATAATTGGGCTTGGACTTTAAGTTATGTCCTTAATTTCATCTTTATTACGCTTATCTTAACTACTGGCCTTGCTGCACCAATTGAGAAACGAATAACAGATTCAGAGGATAATTTACGGACACTTAGTGAGCATCTTGAAGAAAAAGTTAATGAGCGAACTATTCAGCTCGAAATAGCGAATAAAGAACTTGAATCTTTTTCCTATTCTGTTAGCCATGATTTGAAATCACCTATCCGAAGTATTTCTGGTTTTACCAAAGCAATTTATGATGATTATTCAAGCTCAATGGATGCTACAGGTATTGATTTTCTCAATCGAATTATTAACAATTGTGATAAATTAAGTGAACTAATTGATGATCTTTTAAATTTATCAAGAATTACTCGCTTTGAGTTAAATTTAGCGGAAGTTAATTTAAGTGAAATAACCAAAAATATTGCTAATGAATTTCAACAAACATATCCTGAATCTCATGCTGAATTCATTATACAGGAAGGAGTTCATGCAAGATGTGATCCGATTCTCATCGAATTAGTTCTAAGGAATTTAATAAATAATGCTTTGAAATTTAGCCAAAAATCATTAAATCCAACGATTGAATTTGCTTCAATGAAGCAAGATTCAAAGACAATCTTCTATATAAAAGATACTGGCGTTGGTTTTGATATGCAATATGCGAATAAACTCTTTAATGTTTTTCAAAGATTACATTCAGTATCTGATTATGAAGGCACTGGTATAGGTTTAGCTACTGTTAGTCGAATAATTATACGCCATAATGGTAAGATTTGGGCTGAAAGTGAAGTCAACAAAGGTGCTACTTTCTATTTTACCTTAAAAGATGGAATATAGATTAATGATTGAATTTTTTTATGAAAAAAATTAGATACATTATCCTACATGGTCTACGCTTTTTCCACGATTATACAATCTCATTTTTAATTCAGCCATCAAATCAGAACGTTTGAATGAAGCATCATCTACTCCTTCTGGGGTAATACTTAAAGCTTGATTCATATAGCGATTTAATTGTGCAACATTATTTATAGTATCATCTTCTAGTCCAGAGCAAATTACTGTACTTAGATGCTCTGGTGAAACTCTTTCAAAAAAGATATCAAAACTATCTATTTTAACATGACCTTCTCCACCGATTCGCACTTTTCCTAATTTGCTCATATACTCTTCTAAATCAATCTTCTTCAAAGTAGCAGCTATTGATTGTAATATATCTGGATTTGATCCTTGTTGAACGGCTCCTACTACCAATTCTACTTCATCAGAAAATACTGCTATTGCTACAAAATTATGATTATTATCTAAGGTAGTCTCAATTATGTCGGATAATCTTTCAGCTGTTTTCTCTTTTATTCTATCTGATTGTGCTTTATCCATTGGTGGTGATTTGCTAATTGATGGAGGTTCTACCTTTGGTTGTGTGGTGGTTGTTGGAGGTTTACCTAATACAGGAGGATTAACAACTGGTTGTTTGGATGTTACAGGTGGTTTTTCTTGTGGTTGGGTTGTTGATTTTGGAGGAGTGCTTGTCTGAAGTGGTATAGTTTTTACTGGTTGTGTAATAAATTGCTCTGTCGCTACTGGTTGTTCTTTTTGTGCTGACATCTTCTTTGGAAGTACATCAAGCAATATTCTCTGGAAGGTTTGGTTACCAGAATCATTGTAAATTGTAGTTATGGTTTTAAATAATTCACCTGGAAAAATAGTATCTATTGGAGCTAATAAGCGAGCAATTTGCTCTAAATTGCCTTTTAATCGTGCTTCCATCCCAGGATCACTTTTATTGAATAATAAAAATCCTTTAACGCGTTTCAAATGTTGTTCAACACTTTTTATCCAAACAGCAAAGAAATCATATACTTCCTGGAATCTTGCAGCTGCTTGAACATCAACGACAAAAATAATTGCTGATAATCCTTGGGCTATTTCAGTATTTCCGATATATCCATGTCTGAAATCTTTTGCGCCACCAATATCAAGGATGAGAAAATCTGTTCTAAGGAAATCATGCTCATATTTAGCTATTCCTCTGGTTGGTTGAACTTGTTTTAGTTGTTCTACTGGTTTTCTTTGGAAAAATTTTTGATAGAGAGAGGTTTTCCCTGAACCATCCAATCCGATTAACAATATTTTCTGCATCAGCAATCACACAAAGAGGTTTTTCCCCGATTATTTGCCTTCTTTTTTTATTTTCGTTAAAAATTTATCTATTTGATATGTTTTTGTCCCGAAATGTCTACTCTTATTTCTTTTTTCTGCCTATATTAATTCTTCTTTTGGTGGTAATAATGTTATTGTTCTCTATTTTAAAAGTATTTAATTGCTTATGATTAAATAATTCCTTAGGAATTTTCCTATAAGGATTCATTTTTAATATAGAATGCAAAAATTAGTGTTATAATTATTGTTAATCTTTGAGACATTTACTTATGGAGGAATTATTGTGATTCAAGCAATCTGGATCATCACTGATACTGGACAATGTATTTTCAGTC
The DNA here is from genome assembly GCA_016840905.1 of Candidatus Gerdarchaeota archaeon. The sequence goes on from JAEORM010000200.1 coordinate 8,872, forward strand.
ATAAATATGTTACACTAAATATTGATGACCAATTAATTTCTGGTCTTCTTTTAGCTTTTGATGCTTTTTCTAATGAAAGTGGTATAGGAGGTGTTCAGCAAATTGGTGGAGAGGATAACCAGTTTGTTTATGGATCATCAGGAAAGTTACTTGTAGCAGCATTAGCTGATAAACGAGATAATCCTGAACTTGTTGAACGCTTAATGGTTAAAATATCAGATATTTTTCAAGAACAATACAAAACATATCTTACAGATATTTCGTTTGTTGACTTGAATACCTTTACAGGATTTGAAAGAGAAATCGATAGCGTCTTGCTAAAGAAGGTTTATAACAGAGGAGTTGGTTCAACATTTTTTGGTATCATTGTTGCACTAGCTATTACTGCTGGAGTATTTTTAATGATTTATGAGAACATTTTGGAAGGAGCGATTTTCCTTGTTTTTCTCATTTTTGTTCCAGGTATGTTGATTGGTTCATTAATAGCTGGCAAGATTTCTTATGGTTTAATTGTATCAGGATTAACAGTAACACCAATTATTGGATACTATGTCAGGGAAATAGTGTTAGATTATTTACCACAAATAGAGAGTACCATAGCAGAGGCAAAGCGTAGTTTAATTCTAAATATGGTCTCTAATATTATGTTAATGGCAATTACGTACATTACTATTGCTCTTTTATGTGGTATCTTAGGTGGTGGAGTAATTGATAGAAAGCGTTTATTCCCACTAATAGAGAAAGATGTAGAAGTTCAGGTACCATCAATCGAAACCTATTCAACATCAACTACTAATGATCAACAGATTTATCAGGAACCAGTTTATCAACAAGATAATTCTCAAGATGACGCTTTTTATTCCAATGATGCAAATTTACCACAAGAAAAACAAAATGACTGGGAGTAAAGAAAATCCAAACAACTGTCTTCTGATGGGTGTATTCTATGAGTAAAAAAATAAAAATCTCAAAACAACAAACATCAGAATCAATTGATAACCATGAATCAGCATCTACTGAGGATATAATTTACTCCGCATTAGGTAGCCAAATTAGACGAGATATTATTACTTTTATATATACAAATGAAAGAGTTGGTTTCCTTGATCTTAAAGCTAAATTTGATATGAAGGTAGGGTCTCTTTACCATCAATTAAATATGATGAAAAATATTTGGCAACAAGATGAAAATAAAAAATATTATCTTACAGAATTGGGAAAGGTTGCCTATAATCTAATTATTACGAATAAAGATCACATTGAAATTTCAAATATCAAATTACAAATACCTTCAGAAAGCGATAGAAAGGTATCTTTTTTCAAACATCTGTATAATGGACTGATTTTTTTCTTTCTTCCTAGGAAGGTATTTCAATATTTAACTCGAGAACCTCTTAGATCCTTCTTTGAAGGTTTAATTATAATTGGTGGTTTGCTTTACTTCAGTATTGATAGCAAAATTGTTCTTATTGGATTTTACCCTCTTGAAGTTGATTATTGGTATTACTCAATTTTAGGTGTTTTAGGGCTCTGGTTATTTTTAGGTTTAATTATTAACTTGATGAAATTAATTTTTTACAAAAGGAAATTCAATCCTCTAAAGCTTTTAACAGTGATTCCCTTTACACTTATTGCAAACCTTATTGTAATGTTTTTTATATGGCTCCAAACTAAGGTTACTGCCACCTTTTTATTTACAGATGGTACACTTCTAATTATTCTTAGCCAAATATGGTCATTATCATTAACAACAACAGCTGTAAGCCAATCTGAAGAATTAACTTTGAACAGGTCTAGCATGATAGTCTTGTTTAGTTTCTATTTGCTGTACGGTATTTCATTTGCCCTTTTTGGAGTGTTAGGGTAAAAAAAATTAACTCATTTCTTTTTGGATGAAGGTTTTGTCGGTTCTTTTTCTTTAGTCGTTTTTTTGGTTGGTGTTGTTTTTGTTGTTGATGCTTTTGTGGTTGTTTTTTTAGTTTTCTTAAGAGCTTCTTTACTTAACGGTTGTTCTGCTATTACTTGATAGATCCATTGACCATCTGAGTATCCTATCCATCTACCTGGGAGCGTCCCTACATGAACTAAATCTTGTACCACCCAATATGCTTCTCCTTCAGATGTTTCAAGGTGTTCTTGAATATCAATTAATGATGCATGTGGCTTTCCGTCCAAAAAATTGACAGCTTTCTTCACTAATTCAGGATCCCAACGTTTTAAAATGTGACTCTCTAATTCTGCTTGTTGATCTTCAGCTTCCTTTTCTTTACCTTTCTTAGATTTTTTCTTTGGCTTACTTGGTTCTTCTTTTTTTGCAGATAAATCCTTTCCTTCTTTTATATCTGTCAAAAAGGTTTCAACAATGTCGGGATTCTCTAAGTGTGAGACGAGATAAGTTCCTGCATACTCATTTTTATTAAAATCAGCTGATTCCTGTATAAGTAATTCTCTTTGTTTCTTACTAGCTTCAGGAGTTACTATTAAACGAATCATCTCTTCTTCATCATCTACAAGCATGCCTACAGGAGAATTCAATAATTCATCTGGGGTGCATTCTACAAGTTTTTTCCCAGTTAATGAGTACACTTTCACTTTTATTCCCAACCAATATTTATCATATTATTAAGTAACTAGTGTGAATAATAGTTTTTTTCTTCTTACAATTTAAGTAGAAATTTATATATTTAACATTATAACTACTTTATGATACCTACAAAGTAGTGAAAAACATGACTGAAAGCGCAAAATCATCTAAAAAGAAATCTGAACCAAGTTTTCTTCCCAATTTGGAACCAACTTGTTCAGTTTGCGGAAGTGATAATGTATTTGGTATAAGTCGTGTTGTAGGTTATTTTTCAGTTATTGAAAATTGGAATGGAAGTAAGCAAGCAGAATTTAAAAGACGACAAAAAGGGAAATATTGGTCGGAAAATATACCTCAATAAAAAGTCTTAAAGGCAAACTGTACTTACTTTATATACTAGATAGGAGAAAGACTAATGATCTCACAAAAACAATTCCAAGCAACTCTCAAAAAATTATCTGGTTTTGAGGGTGTAAGAGGAGTCATTATTACCAATAATGAAGGATTACCATTATCTAGTGATATAGATCCTGATAAAACAGAATCTGTTGCAGCTCTTGTTTCATCACTAGTTGGTAAAGCAACACAAACAGTTGAGCAGTTGGAGGAAGGAGAACTCAATTTCTTCACTATTGATACCACAAATGGTGAGATTCTAGTTGCTCCAGAAAATGATTATATCCTTATTGTTTTAAAAGACAAACAAACCAAAATAATGTAAAAAAAATAGCAGAAGCCTAAACAAAGCTTCTATTTATTCTATCAATCTTGTTTGTATAATTTTTATTCTCTTTTTAGAATTTCTCTAATTCTTTAAGAGCTTCTTCTAAATTATCTTCCATGGATTCATCTGCAGATGCTGCTTTTTCAGGTGCTTTACTTGAAAATTGAATCTTTTCTGAGAGGAATTCATTAAGCAATTTCTCGATTTCGGCTGATTCTCTCTTTAGTACTAATCGTACTAATCCAATATTTACATCATTATCAGTAATAACACAAAGAATGCCTTTACCACAACTTGCAGCAAATATTTTACCTTTCCCAAATTCAGAAGAGACAATATCTAAATCGCCTAGATCAAGATTTACTCCCTGTTCTTCACTGGCTACAAAGACTGCACTTGCAATTGCTCCTACTCCATCTACATCTATTGGGAAATACGAAAATTTCGAGACGTGAGCAATTGTTAGTCCTGTTCTATCTACCAATATAACTTTCCTAATGCCAGCTTCAGCTTTGATAATTTTACTTATGACATTGTCGAAGGCTTTTACGTTAATCAATATTCTGACCTCTTGATCAGCTCTCTTTTTTTTAGCTTTCTAAATATAGCTTCTTTCCTTACTAATATTTTTGCAATGACATTTAAAAAGATTCAGATTTGACACAAACTCGTTTCATCTTTTTTTACTTTTAAGTGTTATTTATTTTAATTAAAGATTTTTGTTATACAAATATCCACAAAAGGTAATTTTTTATTGAGATAGCTCAAAGTTTTGATACTAATATTATAAATTACTATTTAATTATCTGTGGAGTGCAAGAAAATTTGAGTAAAGTAAAAAAAACTAAGGATCCTAAATCAATTATTACTGTTAGAGCACTTTGTGATATTTGCAAAAAAGTAGATACTTTCGACATCCCAACAAAAGATCTTCTCCCTCATATTGGAGGTTTGTATCAAGTTTCAACTATTCATCACTGTAACGATGATAAAGATATGATTATGAATATAGTTCTTGATAGAAATTTTGCTGTAAGACAATCAACTATTTCCCCCTTTGTTGCTGATTTAGATTTCGATCGATGGTCACCTGAACGAGTTAACGATATTAAATTTCTTGTTAAACAAATAAAGGAATCAGATAAAGTTGTACAAGCTGTTCTAACTGGAAAAGATGTAATTGTAGCAGGCAATAATATGACTTTTGTTAAACGCATTGTCCGCACACTTGAACTCTTTTCACCAAATAAATTTCCTCAATTAATTGAATGGACTGATAAAATTGAAAAGGATAAAAAGATTATTGGTACCACTTTAAAATTAGCTAACGAGTATAACGATGTTGTTATAATCAATCTTGATTCAAATAAGGTAATAAATGGCAAACAATCTAATTACTCGAGAATCTTTTTAGATAATCTAATCAATTTAGAACCAGAGGGTATGGCTTATGCAGCCCGATTAAAAATTAGCACATTAGTTGAATTTGCTCGAATGTTAATTGATCTAAGCAAAGAACCTGAAATTGGTCCTAAAGCTGTTGATCTTATTAAGATGGATGTTAGTGCTGATGCTTTAGATTTAATTTTAGAAATGGTTGAAGGATTTGATCCATCTGCAATGGGTATCATTAAAGAAAATTGGTTATGAATAATTTTTCTAACCTTTCTCTATTTTCTTTTTGATTATTTCAAACATTATTTCTTAATCTCTTTTACTTTCAGTTATTGCTGCTTGAGCGATTTTTGGTGAACCTCCTCCTTTATTTCCAGTTTCCGTACTATAAATTTGAATAAGCTCATTTGCAGGTAAGGAAGAAATTTCTGATAAAAGTAATAATAAGGGACCTTTCACTATAAAAATGGCTATAGTGTTTTTTGATAAATCGCCTAATTGTTGTAATACAAATTTCCTTTCTAGGAATTCGAAATTTTCTTTCATAATTTTTATGTCACCAAAAATCATAGGATTAGCTTTTAAATCCATCATCTGTTTTTCTGCAACTTTTTTACTTAAACTAATATTCACATCTTTTAAATCATCAACTTCAACTAAGATTTTTGAAATCTTTTTGCTTATATCCAAAGGTTTTGTAGCTAGTAGTTTTGAGCAAGCAATATAATCAACATTTATTTTACTCATGTTTTCAACTGCTTGATTTCCATGGGAGAAGTAGATTATATCACCTTTAAAATCATTTAACACAATAAAACCGATTTCTGTTGTATTTTTACAATGTGTTCCTCCACAAAGTGAAAAATCTAATTCATCAATTGTAATAATTCTGACTTCTGAATCTTCCTTTGTATTAAGATCCCCTCTTAAATGGGCGCTAATTTCTTCTGGTATTTTCGTTTTATCATAAAAATTGGCTGCAATATTTTTCCCGGAAAGTAAGAATTCATTTGTTTTGGATAAAACTTTTTGGATATCATCATCACTAATTTTCTTTTCGATGTAGACAATAGTCTCTTGGGTATCAATAATGGCTTTCATTGTTTTAATCTTGAAAAGCTGTTCAATATAAGCAGATAAGATATGTTGTGAAGTATGAGCTTTCATAAGTTCATATCTTCTTTCCCAATTCACTCGTCCAATAATCAAATCATTAATATGTAATTTATCAAAGTTTTTCCCTGATAAATAATGAATGATTTTACCTTCATCATTAATTTCAACTTTTGAAACAGTATATATCAAAGCCTTATTTTCCTTAGAGACTATTTCCCCTATATCAGATGGTTGCCCTCCACCTGAAGGATAGAATATTGTCTCATCTAGAAGGAGTTCATTTGAAGTAATATCCAATATTTTTGCTTCAAATTCGATTTTGTAAGAATCTGTCCAGTATAAACGCTTTGTTTGGTTAGTCACTTTCCCTGTCATTACAAATCATCTGAAACTACCAATCAGTAATTTATTGATTGTTAGCTCTTAAATGTTTTATAGTGATGATGATATAATACCTATCAAAACAACAAAATCTTTTATTGGTAAATCATCTAATTTTTTACTTTGTGATGCTTTTGACCCCTGTATCTTACAGAAAGATGCGAAATTGAATAAATCAGTTGCTAATTGTTGAACTTCTCCTTTCAAAGTGTCTAATACTGTGCTAAATATCTCAGCTGATTTTTTCGCATGTTTTTCTGCTTCGGTGAAAAGTTTTTCCGATTTCACACGTTCTTTAATTAAAGCAAATTCTTGGGCTTGAATCAATGCTTGACAAGATTTGAAAAATAACATTGCTGCTGTAGTGTGATCTCGCTTCTTTGCGATATAATCCCAGTTCACTATATCTGTGGAAGTAATGCTTTCTTCATTTTTATGTTGTAAAATAGCTTCATAATGGGATGACAAACGTTCCCATATAGTAATCATAGAATCAAACATATTACCATGATTTTCGATTATCAAAGTTGCTATTTCAACTGGTACCCTTGCTAAGTCCATTGTTGAAAGAATATCAGGTAATGTTCGAAGTAAATATCGCGCAAAGAAATATTGATTTCCTGTTTGTAGAATAGAAGTTTCTTTCAAATGACTTTGAATGAAGGTTTTACTATAATCAGCTAAAATAAAATCTTGTAATTCGGGTATTGTTTTACCTTTCTTAGAATTTTCAAAAGCTTCCTTAGCTGAAAGAAAACTTCTTACCAACAAACAAAGAGCTTTAGTAGCATTTTTTTCTCTATATCCCTTTAATCTATGAGTTTCGCTTGTTATAATGCTCAAAAGAGATTTTCCTTTAGAAACTAAGATTTTACGATCTTGAACAAATGTAGGCATTAAAAGTATTGATACAAGAATATCTTGTAATTTAATTGTTTCACTTTCACAGAAAGCTTTCTTTATTTCTAAATCCTTTTGCTCATCTTCCCAAGAAAGCTGAAGAAAAGCTCTAGATATATTGTCTAATCGACCTTTGAATATTAAACCTAATCTTCGAAATCCTTTGGATATTTCTGTTTTAATACGGTCTACTGTGAGCTTTTCATGTTTGCTTAGAATTTTTAAATTCTCCAAAAGAAATCCTACTGTATTTAGAAATTCTGATTGATTAAAAAACTCTATATTTGATATTGGTGCTTCAGATAAGGAACTAAGGCTTTTTATTTGAGCTTTTAATTCTTCCACAGGAATTTCTTTAGATGATATTTCAATTATTGAGCAAGATAGTGCAACTAATGTGGTAAATATTTCTGTGAAATCAATATTTGATTTAATTTGCTCAATAATCTCTTTTGAAGAAGATGATTCTACTGGCACCTTATTTAATTCTGTCAAACTTTCATTGAATGTTTTATTTGCATGCATAAAGAAATCATATGCTTTATGATGATTATCTGATTGTAAAGCATTTATTGCAAGTTCTAATTGGTGTGAACCTAGAGCTAATTTAGCTTGCCCTCTGCATAAAGCAATTTCAAAATCTATTGTTAAAAATAAACTTGGATCTATAGGATTTTTCTGGAGGATTTCTTGAGCTTCTGTAAAAAGATGATCCGCTTTAGAAAATATAAAATACCTTAATAATTGATCATCCCACCAAAAATCCTCCTTGACAACATCTAGAATTCGTGAATAATAATCTTTATAGAGAGTTCCTTTGTATCGTAAATTCTTGATTTTACGTTCAAGAAGTAATTCCTTATGCTTATCTTTTTTAGGTTTTTCAAACGATTCTAGGTTTTCATTAATATTAGATTCAAAATTCATTTTTCCTATAGAAACCATCATTTTAATGAATTCTTCATCAATTAGTAGCTCTTTACCTAGACTAAAAAGAATTATTTCTGATAGTTCATGATTTTGTTTGACATATTCACTAATCGCTGAAGCATCCTTTGATGATTTCAAGACCCCTTCAATAA
>JAEORM010000201.1 GCA_016840905.1 Candidatus Gerdarchaeota archaeon
ATAACGATATTAGCTAGTATCATAGCTGAAAGAATTGAAGCAACATAGGAGTCAAGTAAATCACTTCCCATACCAGCAATATCGCCAACATTATCACCTACATTATCAGCTATTGTAGCAGGATTTCTTTCATCATCTTCTGGAAGATTATATTCAGCTTTACCTACAAGATCAGCGCCAACATCAGCTGTTTTAGTGAAAATACCTCCACCACATTTCATAAATAGAGCAATAGTACTTGCTCCAAAACTAAAACCTAAAACTACATCAGGTGAACCAAATATCCAGTAAATGATTGCAATGCCAAGAAGAGCTGAACCAACAACTGCTAAACCCATGACTGAACCACCAAAGAAAGCCACATCAAAACCACTATCGAGACTCTTTGTGCATCCATGGGCTGCTCTAGTATTTGCTCTTACGCCAACCATCATTCCCAACCAACCTGCAAACATAGAAGCTCCAGAACCAACTATATAAGCTATAGCTTGTTTCCAATTGATATTTCCACTTACAATAGGAACTTCACCAGCGGTTAGTTCTTCAGAAGGAAGGAACAATAAAATAACTAAAAAGATAACTCCAACAAAAATGCTAAGAATCATATATTGTGTTCTGAGGAATCTTTTTGCACCTTGTTCAATCTTCTTAGAAGCAGCAATCATTTTTTCATTCCCAGGGTCTTCCCTCATAACAAGATATCTGAAGATAATCGCGATAAGAATGGACAGACCACCTGCAACTAATGCAATAATTATCGTTAAAGGTACCTCTAAACTCATTATTAGTCACTCAAATTTGTTTCTCCTTCATTATTAGCGTAGATAATTTAAAAAAATTACTCAAAAATGATGGGTGTTTGATAAAATCAGTTGATTTTCATTCATCAAACTTCCTTTTATTTACTTTAGTAAGCAATTTAAGTACTTAATTTTCTAAAAGAGAATCTTTTTGAATTCTAACGACAAAATATTATAAGGAATAGAAAGGGATCACGTTGATGAATGAAAATAAAAATATGAAAGAGGTTTCAGAATTTTTGGATGATTTGCCAAATGCAATGTTTGAATTAGTTTATGATCTTTCTTCTGGTTTGGCAAAATTCACTTACGTTAATAATGTAGCTAAAAAATTTTTACAAAATATCGATGATTATGAAAAAATAAGTACTACTGGAATTAAACTAGAGCAATTATTAGGATCACCAGAACAACTAGTTAACCTTAAAATGGTTATGCAAAAATTACTTGATCTTAAGGAAATTACCATAAAGAATCAAGAATATATTGTCAATCTCATCAATAATAAAAAAATAATCATTCAAACAAATTTTCAAGCAAAATTTATTGACAATAGTATTCTTGTGAGAGGGAACCTTATACCAAAATCTGAAATAATAGAGGATAAAATTGATCAACAAAGAATTAAAGAAGAAATTTCAATAGAGAAAAAAGCTGAAAATCTCAGAAGCTTCTTCGAAAATTTTGATGCTATTATCATGATATTAAATGAAGAAGGTTGCATCCAATTTATTTCTCCAGATGTTGGAGATAATATTCTATATAAACCTAGAGAGGAAATTATTGGAAGAAAATTGGAGGGCATTTTCCCTCAAGGACAATCCGATTTCTTCTATACACATTTCAAAGAAGCAATTGATACTGGAGAAACGATTGATTTTGAGTATCACCTACCTATTGAAAATAAATTGAGATGGTTCCAATCAAGAATAATCCCTGTTCTGATTAAAGATGGTAAATTTATGCAAGTAGTAGCTATTATACGAGATATAACAAGATTAAGAGTAAAGCCAATAGATGACTTTTAAGTGAATTCTAATTCTTTATCCACTAACCAAAAATTATTATTAGTTGAATTGCTATATCCATTTTGTTTTGAGTTGAAGAGAATGCAGCACAACGAAACTTGGCCTAAAGAACTTATGATTCATTACTGGCGTTTAGATGAGAATTTCAGATCTTTTATTGCGTCATTTATTGAAAAAAATGTGAAACTAGGAAATGATTCTTTGGTAAATTATATTCATGGAATAAATCAATTGATTGATACCCAAGGACTCCTAAATAATAATTCTGAATTCCTATTTTTAGCTGTTAATACTTTAAATATTCAAGCAAAATACGATAAGATTTATGAGATATGCAAAAAGGATGAAATGCATCCTGGACTACTTAATATTAAGGCTAATTCGTTAATATCTCAAAGGAAATTCGATGAAGTAGAAGAAATAACCAAAAAAGCAGAAGAATTATCAAAAGTTGCTGACCACTATAATTATCTATTTGCTTTAGCAAATAATCTTCTCTATCTGTATTATTCACAAAAATACGATAAAATTGATGAAACTTATACTAGTTTTTCAAACACTTATTTGGAACTAATTGAAAAACATCAAAATGAACCTAATTTGATCACAGCATTTTCAGAGATTCATGCATTAGGAAAATCGGTTTTAATTTTATTAAATAGAAAAAGAGGGAATATGGAGGATGGGATACGAATTGGAACAGAATTAATAGCAAATATACGAGGAACAAAGAATCGGTATTTACTAAACCGACTATTGAATAATACCTCTTTATGTCTTATTGAATCAGGTCGATTAAAAGAAGGACTTGATTATTTAGTGGAAGCATTCTCATTTTCACAACTTTTAGCCAACGAATTACAATTAGCTATAGCAGCTAATAATATTGGTTTTATTTATAGAAACATGGGTATTTTAGAGAATGCTATGAAGTATTTCTATATTGCACTTGAAAATGCTAAAAAAGCAAAGATATCACCATATATTGTTGCTTCAGAAACAAATATCGCTCATCTCCATCTTGATTTTGGTAATCCTAAACTTGCTCTATCCAATTCCGAAGTGGCACTTGAAAGCTTAAAGAAAAGTGATGTGCCCATACCAGCACCATTAGTTATAGGTTTAGATTTGTGTAGAGCAGATATCTATGAAACAATGGACCAATTTGATGAATCTGATAAAATCTTAGATGAAGCATTACAATTGATTGAAGAAAATAATCTGAAGAATGAATTACCAAAAGTTTATCTTCGAAAAGCTAGATTAACAGCAAGACAATCAAATTTAGGAGAATCAAAGAAATATCTTGAAAAAGCATTAGCTATTTCTATTGAAAATCATTTATTTGAAATCATTGCTAATGTGAAATTACAATTAGCTGAAATTGATTTACTAAAATATAGAATGACCAATCAAGATGAACTTCTTCTTAATGCTTTTGAGAAAATTAAAGATCTTGAAAGATTATGTCTTGAACAAGATTTCAAATTAATATTGGTTGATGTTTATATTTTACAAGGATTGTTATTGTCTTTAAGTAATAATTTGAAGGAAGGTAGAAAAGCTTTAGAAAAAGCTATTACCATATCTCGTGAATTAAATCTTTCAGAAAAAGAGCAAGAAGCAGTAACCCAATTAAAAGAAATTGAAAAAGAGAAAAAGAGTTTACTTGTAAGAATTTTCACTCGAATAAACAAATCAATTCGTTCGACTATTTCCTTTGAAAGTATCTCAAAACCAAAAAGTGTAAAAGCTGAAATTAAAGCACTTTATGTCATTTCAAAACAAACTGGCTTACCTTTCTATCAGAAAGAATTTAGTGAGCATAAGCACATAGACTCTAATTTACTTTCTGGACTATTATCAGCTATAAGAACTATGGGACAAACTGTGTTAGATGCTGAAGAAGGAGGGTTGAAATTAATTGACCATGGGAATGTTTCAATCATGTTGGAGACAGGTACTGATTGCTTTTTTGCCTTAGTAGTAACCAAAGAAACATTTCTTACTCGAGAAAAATTACGAGAATTCATTGATCATTTAGAAGCAGAACATTTCTTCAAAGGAATTGATCACAGTGTTATACTAACTGATGAAAATAGAAACCAAACATTTACAAAAATGGTAGAAGAATATCTGTTTTAAGTAATTATCTAGAAATATTTAGATAAAATTTCCTTGCCAAATTTTTTTAGGTAGTAAAGAACTATTAGTCTTGACTAAAAACAAGTTTAATTTGAAGATAGTGATAATCATGCAATGTGCAAAATGTTCTACAGTAGCTTGTCAAGAAAATAATTTAGAAAAAGCACCTAAAGGTTGCCCAACGGTTGAAAATAAAGAAGTTTTTCAAGGAGCGTTAAAGCTTTATGAAAATCCCGAGACCAAAAAAATCAGTCAAATAGCGGCCCATGTGGAATCAACAGGCTATATGCAATGGCCAAGAGTGCAAGAATTGGTTGTTTTTGCACAGAAAATGGGCTATAAGAAAATTGGAATAGCGTTTTGTGTAGGACTTAAACAAGAAGCAAAGATATTAACCGAAATTCTAGAAGCAAATGATTTTGAAGTTATCACAGG
>JAEORM010000202.1 GCA_016840905.1 Candidatus Gerdarchaeota archaeon
ACCCACGATCAAGGGAACTCGGGTACTGGTTTTAGATATACTTGATTGGTTGAAAGAAGGGGAATTATTCGACGAAATTTTACTAAATTTTCCAACTATTACTCGGGAAGATATTCAAGAAATTATTGCTTATGCTAAAGATATGATTTCAGGAGAGGTTGTTATCTATGGCTCTAAAGAAAGTGAAGTTTCTACTGGATGAGAATATTCCCATAAAACTTAAACAGCTTTTCACTTCTCTTGGTTTATCTTGTGTAACTATACGAGATTTGAAATGGTTTGGCATTAGAAATGGTAAATTATCTGAGAAAGTTAAAAAAGAACCTTTTGTTCTTGTAACGCGTGATAAAGACTTTGTTTTTCTTTGGAATAAATATCACATCCAAGTAATTCATCTAGCCATAGAACCGCCTATTTTATCTTCTTTTATTGAACCACTTAGAAGATTAATTACTCACTGGGAGTATGATGTAACTAAACCGTTTTTAATTGTCTTATTAAAAGATACTATTCGTTTAAGACAATAAAAAAAATTCGATGCTCAGGTCACACACTTCTTCTTTAAGATCTAGAATATCCATTCGGTAATGACATGCTTAGGTGGGAAGAAAAAAAAAGAACAACAACCTATCTATAAACAAATCATATATTTACTAAAAAAGAAAAGCTAGAAAATAATGGAAAGCTTAATCTAGTAATTATCTCCAATCAAAATAAACAGAATCTATATTTGTTGGAATTAGAATATTTTTCAAGTTGAAAAGGTCAATATGAATTTTTTTACCAAAGAAAAAGAATTTAGCATTCTTCAAAGGTTTCATATTAAAGTAAGGAATATAAGGTGTTTGTAATCCATACCATCCCCTTTCAACACAAGTTTGGCTAAGATAATTTGCTAAATCACTAGCTTCCTTTGTTGTCAAACGATGAATATGAACCATATCTAACCAACCAAAGGGTATTTTGTTTCCCATCCCTGCAAGGATAAATTCCCAAGCTAGCATGACTCCTTTAACTTTGCCAGTGTCATCTTCGTGTACAACACAATTAACTTGTGGATTCTTAAGCATCCATTTGAAATCCGCTATTTCTGGAACTATTGAAATGTAATTACGACCTACTTGCTCTTTTATTATTTCAAACATTTCCGGGATATCTTCCTCTCGAGATTTCCTAATTCGCTCCGATTCAATAATCTTATACTTTTGATACAATTTGAAAACAAGCTTCTCATACCATTTTAATCGTACAACAGTAGATACTATGTTAACATCAAATGCTTTGATCACAAAATGCTTTAGAATAGCAATATTTTGCAAAGGAATGTTTTGTTCTTTAGCAACTGAAGAAGAAACATCTATTCCATGCTGATCTGGCTCATGAAAAGAGAAACCGCCATCATAACCTTTCGATTGTCCATATTCTAATAACAAAACACCTAATTTCTTAGCTAATCCCTGTCTTTGATGGTCAGAGTGCACACTTAACCAGGAAGGAATGACAAAATTGTATACTTTGCCTTCTATTGAAAGTTTACGAGGAATCGCTCCTAAGAAACCCACAATTTGCCCTGTTGGTTTATGAATTGCTCTGAAAAATAAATCTCTATCAATTGAAGGAGCATCATACATTGTTCTAAACGTTTCTTCTGAAAAAGCAACTGATGCTCCTTCTTTTATTGCATTCTCATCACTCAAGAATGCTTGAGTAATTAATTTAGAAAGTTCATCAAAATTTTCTTCTCTAATTGTAAATTGTTCAATTACGTATTCTGAGTTCTTTGCATTCACTTACCATCACTTTAATCTGATGATTATTAATCAATTATAAAATTTACCAAAAAATAATACCATTTCTCTATATTCTATTTACAAAAAAAGGGTATAGAAAAGAATGATCTAGAAATCACTCTCTTCAAGATTTTTCTACAAATTCGAATCTGGTTTGCACTAATGAAAATAAAACAAAAGAGAAAAGTGCACAATAATAAAACAGAGTAGAAAACTACAACCCTCGCTTCTTCTTTAAGGTTTAGAAGTCCAGTTTGGCAATGACACGCTGAGTTGGTAAGTACAGGCTGGCTGAACATCTCGCCCGAAGACTCGACGCTTACACCACCTGCCTTTCAAACGGATCTTGTATCCGAACCTTCGGTTAAGAGAAAAAATTTAGTAGATTTATCAGAAAGTCAAAAACAATCATTGTAAGAATTGCTTATAAAGAAAAATA
>JAEORM010000203.1 GCA_016840905.1 Candidatus Gerdarchaeota archaeon
AATATTGGACAAGCTAGTTGAAACTATCCCTAACACCGAGTATACAGAGGGCTTATACAAAGATATTATTCAAGATACTCTATCTAAATCAGAAAAATGGGGTGATTTTTTCAGTCGACTGATGTCTAGATTAATGAATAAATGGGGTCTAATTTTAGTTGAACCATGGATATTTAGACCATATTTGAAGGAATTTTATACAAAACTTGTTTCTGACCCAATTAAATACAATCGTATCTTCTTACAAACTACTGATAAGTTAAAAGAAATAGGTTATCAACCAAAAATGCATAAGAAAGAGGATGTTGTTGGATTATTTTATATCGATGAAGATGGTATGAGGAATTCTATAAATATAACTGAAACAGGGATTTTTGAAGTTTCTAATGGAACATCGTTTACTAAAGAAGAAATTATTACTGAAATAAATTCAAAACCCGAAAGATTTAGTACAAATGCTATTTACCGTCCACTAGCTCAAGACCTAATATTTCCTACCTATATATTTGTGGGAGGACCTTCTGAAATAGGATATCATATTCAAATTAAAGATTTATATCCAGAATTCGGTTTGACACAACCTAATTTACAATTCAGATTAGGTGCAACTGTTATTGAGCGTCATATAAATAAGATCATTGAGAAGTATAATTTCAATATTGCAGAACTAACTGACATCAATAAACTCACTTCGAGACTAATCAGAGATGAAAACCAAGACTTTTTTGCAGGATATAATGAAACTATTTCTACAACGTTAGATCAGATAATTGAAAATCTATCAAAAATCGATCAGCAATTAGGACAACGATCATCTTTCAAAAAGCAAAATATTATGAAGGAAATCGACAGCATTGAAAAAATGTACTTCAAACACATAAAAGATGACAATCAAATATTATTAAATCAACTTGAAAAAGCTAAAGCTTATCTCTTTCCAAGTGAAAAACCACAAGAAAGAGTTTTTAATATATTCCAATATCTTAACAAGTACTCAATAAATATGTTAGAATGTATGAAGAATCTTCTAACACAAGTTGAACCTGGAAGTCATGTGGTATTAAAATGTTGGATGTTTTAGTCTTTGGTCCTCATCCTGATGATGCTGAATTAGGTGCAGGAGGAGCTATCTATAAAGCAACTAGAAGTGGTCTAAAAGTAGGAGTTATTGACCTTACTGCAGGTGAAATGGGTTCTTTAGGATCTACTGAAACTCGATTGCAAGAAGCTGAAAAGTCTAAGAATATCTTGAATCTTGAGTTTCGTACGAACCTCGAATTTCCAGATGGTTTCTTATCATTTTTGGATGAAAAAGCTGTTTTTACTGTAGCCAAAAAAATTCGAGAGTATGAACCCAAAATAGTGCTAATACCATATTGGGAAGATAGACATCCAGATCATGTTGCTGCTTCAAAGATTATAACCAAAGCAATTCACTATGCAAAGTTAAAGAAATTCGACCTTGATTTTCCAAGTTTAACGGTGGATACAATTCTTTACTATGAAATAAATGGGCAGTTTACTCCTTCATTTATTATGGATATAAGTGAAGAATTTCCAATGAAGCAAAAAGCAATTATGAGTTATCAATCACAATTTAAGGAATTTTCAAAAGATTACTTACCTTTCCCTTTAGTTGAACGGTGCAAATATTATGGATCACTTATTTCTTGTGATTATGGTGAAGCTTTTCTTATGAAGAAACCGGTAAAATTGAAAGATTGGAACATATTATTCTAAAATAAAAAATTAACAAGTAGTGAAGTAAAATAATGAAAATAGGTATGATTAATTATCCCACTTTTGGTGGTAGTGGTATAGTTGGAACAGAATTAGGATTACAATTAATGAAATATGGACATGAAGTTCATTTTATTTCTTATCAATTACCAGAGAGATTAAAATTAGAAGAAAATTTCATTTTCCACGAAGTGAACATATTATCATATCCATTATTCAAATTTAAACCGTATACAGATGTCCTAGCATCATATATTGTTAATATTTTCAATGAACATGAAATTGATGTCTTTCATGCACATTATGCTATACCACATTCAATTTCACTTTTTTTAGCAAAAGCAACAAACAAGAAGATCAATATTATTTCCACACTCCATGGTTCAGATGTTCATCTATTAGGATTAGATGATGCTTATAAACCAGTATTAGAGACTAGCCTTAATCATCATGATGCTTTAACCACTGTATCAAACTTTATGGTGAAATTTATCAAAGATCATTATACATTGACCAAAGATGTTGAGTATATCTACAATTTTGTTGATCCTGAGAAATTCTCACATATCAAAAAACCTGAGAAAGATGAAATAGTTTTATCACATGTATCTAATTTCAGACAAGTCAAACGTTCACCAGATATCATTCGGGCATTTGCTAAAGTTTATAGTACACATAAAAATCTAAGATTAGAAATGATTGGTCATGGACCCGAATTGGAATATTGTCGAGATTTAGCTATTTCTATGGGATTAAAAGACCAGATTACTTTTCGTGGTAGTTTGTTGAATGTTCCAAAAGTTCTTTGCTATACAGATATTTTTCTGATACCTTCTGAAATTGAAAGTTTTGGGTTAGCGGCTTTGGAAGCTATGTCTTGTTCAATTCCAGTTATCTCTTCAAATGCAGGTGGTTTACCCGAAGTAGTTACTCATGAAAAGTCAGGATTCAATGTTAATCCAGGGGATGTCGATGCTATGGTCAAATATATCACCTTACTTGTTGAAGATGATAAGTTACGAAAAGAAATGGGTAAGCAGGCATCTAAAGAAGCTTTTGAGCGATTCCATCCAGATAAAATCGTCCCTCAATATGAATTGCTCTACAAGAGAGTAATAAATGAATAAAAAGTGATTAGCTGAAACTAGCTAATCATCTAACGTTTCCATAAAGTAATTCTAGTTATAACAATAACAATTATTGGGGCAGTAATTAGTAATGCTCCAACAAACCACCATTGCCATTCCCAATCACCACGAATGGGAATTGGTATTGCACTAACATTTTCATCTCGACCAACTTTTATTTGGATACCTGAACCAGTATAAGTTCTGAGTATACCAATTCCATCATCTAAAGGATCCAAATGGTAGTTGAAGATTGGGTTCTCTATTTCATATTCACCTTTCAAATAACAATGAATATTGAACCAAATTGTTTGAGTTAAATTAAGTTCAAACATAGCCCAAGCAATTTCAATGCTAGTATGATTCCAATAAATCATTGGTGTACTATCGGTTCCTGAGATAAATAATTCGGTTTCATTATAGCTAGGATCTTCAAAAGGAACATCATAAACATTAGTGATATTTAATCCTTCTTCGTCATCTAAATTTAAACCTAGAATAATTGCTGTGGAAATATTTCGAATTGGATAATCTCTATCAAGATAATTTTTAAAATACATAGTAACTGTAATATTTTCTCCCACTAAGGGATTTTCGTTATCTACAATCATATAACTGATTAAAGTATTTAAGGGGGGTGTAGATTGCGCTAGACTGACACTTTGAAATAATAATGTTAAACTGATTAAGATTGTTAATCCTTCAAGCACTGCTTTTCTATTACTCATGCTTCATTCACACCAACTATTATTCAGTTTTTTTGGATTATTGCCCATTAATAAATGATTCGTAGTGATAGGAAATTATCACTAAAATTCATTTTTTCTTAAGGAATATTCCATTTATTATTTTTGTTATTTTTTAAGTTATTTGATACTATAATTATTAATTATAACCATTAATTAACAAAAAAAGACCTCTTTCGAAGTTTTTTTATAGTGATGGTTCCTTTTTAGATGTATCATATTAAAATAATACGTAGGTATAGTCTTGTAGTTAAATAGCACAATTGAATAAACTTATAATAGTTAACAAACAAAGACAGAATAGAATTAAATCACCTACAACGAATTACTACAGAAGGTGTCAAATTGCAGCGCAAAGATGAACAAGTTTCAAGAGAGGATTTACTCTCAGTAATTGGTTTCGGCTCAGCCGGTGGAAGAAATACCGAACTTAATAGCATGCTTAAGGAGCTTGAATCATCTGTTCCAGAGATTGAAGCAGCAGCAGTTGTTAGTGTCGAAGGTTTACCAATTGCTTCAGCTTTACCTCGAGATATTGAAGAAACCAGATTAGCAGCAATGACAGCAGCAATGCTTTCACTTGGCGAACGTGTCATAGAAGAAATGCGAAAAGGTCGTATTGAAAGGGTTTTTGTTGAAGGATCGGAAGGAACCATTATTTCAATGAATGCAGGTCCAAATGCTGTTTTAACCGTAAGCTCTCGAAAAGATGCTAAATTAGGATTAATTTTCCTTGAGATGGGTCGAGCAGCAAGAAAAATAGCCGATTTACTTTAAAATAAACTTCCTCTTTTATTTTATTAGTGATAAATAGCTGACTCTAGGTCTAAGCTATTTTTCAACTATTATTTACTAAAGTGCAGAATTTATGCCTAATAATACCATTATTTTTCTAAGACATGCTGAAACAGAAGTGGATAATTCATTACCAATATCCAGTTGGACATTATCAAAAAAAGGAATAGATAATGCTAAAGAATTATCAAACAAAGAACCATTTCAAGATATTGATGTCATCTTCTCTTCTTATGAGGAAAAAAGTATCCTAACTGCTATGAATTTTAATCAAGAAAATAAATTATCAATAACTAATGATAAAGCATTAAATGAATTAAATAGAGATTCAAGTCCAAATTTAACAAAAGATGAATATTATAATACAGTAAAAGATTGTTTTGCCAATTTAAAACGATCAGTTAAAAAATGGGAAAAACCAATTGATGCTTTAAGAAGATTCAGTAAAAAGATAGATGAGATAAATGAAAAATATATTGGAAAAAAAATATTGATAGTTTCACATGGTTTGGTAATAAATCTATTTTTTGCCTGGAAAACTAATAATTTTGAAATTCTCTTTGAACGATGGAAAAGTAATTCATTTCTAGATTATGGTATAATTCAAAATGATAAAGTTGTTAAGGATATAGCAAATGAAAAATACCAATTTTTTGGTCATTAAAAAGTTGTCATTCAAAAGAGAAGAATTAAATAAACATAATCTAAATCTAACATAATTAAAAAAATAATAGTTGTGATATTATGAAAATTCTAGCACCGATTTATCATTTCTACGAACGTCGTTTGTGGAAAGAAATAAAAAATTATCCCATGCCACAACACATAGGAGTAATTCTAGATGGTAATAGAAGATTCGCTCGAAAAAAGGGTTTAGATGAAAAAGAAGGGCATTCATTTGGTGCTCTTAAAGTTGAAGAATTATTGAAATGGTGCTTAAAACTTAATATCAAAATTATTACACTATATGTTTTTTCGACTGAAAATTTCAATCGTGCTCCAGAAGAAGTAACTAAAATAATGGGATTACTTGTTCAAGAATTAATTAAAATTAATAATGAACCACTGATAATTAATAATAAAGTTCGAGTAAGAATCATTGGTCGTCATGATAATTTATCTGATGAGATAAAGAAACTAATAGAAGATGTTGAAGAAAAAACTAAAAACTACAATAATCATATTTTAAATGTAGCCTTAAGTTATGGTGGTAGAGCGGAAATTGTGGATGCTGTAAAGAAAATAGCAGCAAAAGTTCAAAATAATGAATTAATGATTAATGATATCAATGAGAAAACAATTGATACACACCTATATACAAAAGGTATTCCCGATCCAGACTTGATTATTAGAACTTCAGGAGAAGAACGTTTAAGCGGATTCCTCTTGTGGCAAAGTGCTTATTCGGAACTATACTTTACTGATATCTATTGGCCTGAATTTAGGAAAATCGATCTTTGGAGAGCTATACGAACCTATCAGCATCGAGAACGTAGATATGGAAAATAAAATAACAGCAAGTGGTAGATAATATTGTTAAGTCGTGTAGGAAAAGCATTACGAATAATTAGCGATGAAGAAAAAGATAAGATAGCCATCGTTTTTGATGGACCAACATTGATACCTTATTTTAGATTAGATAATTTGCCAAAAATAAAAGAATCGCTTTCAGAAATTGGTGTAACTAGAACAGGGAAATTTATTACTGATAAACAACTCTCACAAGATGAATTAGATATTCTAAATAATAATGGTTTTCAGGAAGAAATTGTTGGAAGTGATGTTGATATACATGTTACATTGAACCTTCTTGAATATATGAATTCAAAAGCTTATGATATTATTGGTATTGCTACAACCGATCCTAATTTATTCCCAGTTTTCTCTAGAATTAAACAAAATAAGAAGCTATTAATAATTACTTGGAAAAAAGATATCGATCCCTCAATGGAAGCAATAGCTGATTATATTTTGCAATTAGATTACTTAGTTTAGAAACATTTGTTTGTTGAAATATTATGACAGCTGAAAACCCTAATACAAATACTCACGAAGATTTTTTGTTCAAAGAACAAAGTGAAAATTTGCAACTTGTTGTTTTGAAATTTGCTAATGGGTTCTTTATTGCTATATCTGAAAGATCAGCATTAAAACTAGGAACAACTGCCATTTCTTTACCATTTGCTCCAGATCTTAAAGAGAGAAATCAAAAACAAATCATAGATTTTCATACTTTGGATAGAAGAGGAATTACAACATCTACTATTATTGGAACAAGAAATGAATTATATACAAAAGCTTTGGCTGAAAAAATCGTTCAAAATACTGGTCAGCTTGTATACCTTACTGTAAATTATCCTGAAAATAAAGATGAATTATTTACTGAAGCATTGCAATTAGTAGAAAGTTTTTTACGAAATTTAAGAAAGTAAATTAAAAGTATTAATTTAATTTATACCCAGATTATTTCATAAAAAATGTCCCTACCAAAAGTGATTTTATATACATAGAGTAAAGGTTATTTAGGTTATTATCTGAGAGTATTCAGAAAACAATAAAAAGTAATATTTAAAAAAGAAAATTGTAACAAAAAAAGACATGTTTGTCGGAAATGGAGAATGCTAAAAGATGGATATTAAATTTTTCGAAGTTTTAGAAGACGGTACCCTTAATGAAGAGAATGATTTTTCACAAAAAAGCTCTAAGGTCTTGATAATAGTTGATGATCAATTTAAACGTATTTTCTTATGGAAAGGCGCTAATTCTGGTATAAAAAAGAAATTCATTGGTAGCCGAGCAGCTGCAGAATTAAGAAAAACTTACTATGGATTTGCTTACCGATTATCTGTTATTGAGGAAGGAGACGAAACTCAAGAATTTGAATTTACTATCAAACGTTCAAGAGGAGAAGCTACTGTAGGAGTAATTGAAGAAACAACTCGAGGAATTCCTACAAATCCATCTGAATTAGGTTTAGAAACTGGTGTTGATATTAAAATTAGTGGTGACGAACCATCAAAGAAAATTATCTACACTGATAAAGATAAAGCAGAGTTATCACAATTTGCTGGAGCTCGTTCAGATGCACCATCAAGTTCACCTTCTATGGATGGCCCAAGACCAAAACGTCCAGAACCAGGTGAAAACAAACAAAGTGCTCCTCAACCACAAAGAACTATTCTAAGTGAAATGATGGGTGGAAAAGAACCAACAATTATCAGACCTGCTCCAGGAACAGAAACAGCAAAACGTTATAGTTCTACTTCAACAACAAGCGCACCTCCACCAAAAACACCATCTCCACCTCCAACACCACCACCAACTCCACAGCAGCAACAACAACAACAACAACCACAAAAGGCTATTCCTAGAACAGATCCCAAGGAAGCTTTCGCTTTGATTAAAGAACTAGGTGTTCCTGTTGGATATGAACGTGATTTAGTCATTGTAGGTACAGGTGTCTATAAACAACAAGGAAATGATTTCCTCGTTCCTCCAAATCCTCCTGAAGGGGTGTTTTTAGCACCAGATAGAGTACCAAGAATTATAATTGAAAATGGTGTAGTAAAAGTAATTGAAGTCTTAAAGAAAATCCAAAAAGAGACTAAAGAAAAGGAAGAAGTTAAGCTTGATCAAGATATAGATGACTTGATGAGCACATTCCAAATTGAAATTGAATAAATACTAGAAAGATAATATATATAATAAAGAAACAATTAGTACTGTGTTGATTGAAAAATGTCCATTAAGATACCACCAGATAAAGCAAAAGAATTAGTAGCAGTGCTTCAATTAATAACATCAGAAACAAGAGTTGACGCACTAGCAGTAGTTTCAGATGCAGGTGAGAGAGTAGCTTTCTTTGCCCAAAATAAAGCAATTGATCCTGTAGAACTTTCAGCTGTTGCTGCAGCTTTAGCTTCAACAAGCAAATTAGCTGTTGATAGATTAGCTTTTAGCCCAATGCAAGATATCATTTTAAGAGGATCTAATGGTTTCATGGTTTTGAAGGATCTTGGGAGATTCTATCTTATTGGTGGTTCTACAGATAATCAAGCAATGCCAGCTATTGTTAAAAGTCTCTCAGTTCATGCACCAAAAATATCTACTATTATGGCTGATGTTCATCCATATTAAGAATTGATAAGTAAAGGGGAATTTTTCTCCCCAAAAGATTTTTTTTCATTTTTACTTTAATATTTTTACAAATAATTTAAAAGATTGAAATAGAATAGTCCGATTAGAAGAGAAATAACATAACATTATACTAACTCTTTTTTGGGAGTTTAAAAAATGACTAAAACACAATTTATTAAAGATCCAATTCATGGTTATATTTTCCTTAACGACATAGATAAAGAATTAATTGATACTAAATATTTCCAGAGATTAAGGCGAATAAGACAATTATCAGGATCTGAATTTGTTTATCCAGGAGCTAATCATACTCGTTTTGAACATTCTTTGGGAGTCAGCTATTTAGCTGAAAAAATGGCTATCTCTTTAACAAATGATGAAGATACAAATATCACTCAAGATGATATAATTCATGTTAGAACTGCAGCTTTATTACATGACATTGGTCATGGACCTTTTTCACACACCTTTGAAGCATTACTAGAAAGAATTTCTAAGAATCATGAAGATTTATCAAGATGGATCATTCAGAAGAGTGATATTGCGGATATTTTGAAAAAATATGATGTAAATGTTAATGATATTTGTGGATTAATTCATGGAAATAAAACTAAACCAAATAAAGGTTATCTTAATCAAATAGTTTCAGGTTCTTGTGATGTTGATAAAATGGATTTTATTGTTCGTGATTCATATCACACTGGAGCAGAATATGGCCAAGTAGATATTATGAGAATACTTTATACAATGGGAATAATTAACGAAAATCTTGCAGTGAACTATTCAGCTTTACCTGCTCTTGAAGCGTTCTTGATTGCTCGAGTAGAATCTTTTCGAACAATTTATTTTCATAAAGTATCACGAGCTTCACAATTAATGATAGTTAGAGCAATGGAGCTTGCAGAGGATGAAATAGGCCTTTTAAATTTCAAAAAACCTGAAGAGTATGTTAAATTAGATGATTTCACAGTTTGGGCTAAATTAATCGAATGTAAAACATCAAAGAAGATTATGGAAGACTTAGCAAATAGGAAATTATTGAAAGTAGCTTTTGAGCGAGAGTTTATGACTCGAGATGAATTTTTACAATCAACACTCAATAAGAAAGAATATCGTGATAAATTAGTGGAGGAAATTGCCAACGAAGCAAAAATTGATCCTTCACAAGTATTCATTGATATACCAACCTTACCTAGCGTACCATATTCTCATTCCATAGATTTACCAGCTTATGAAATACCCATGTTTCTAAGAGAGGGTCCAACTAATATGAAACAAGAGGTTAAGATTCGAAAGGTCTCAAGAATCTTTGAATCACTTATGGGAATGATGTATATCTTTAGAGTATATTCTGATTCAAAAAATAGAGAGAAAGTCAAAAAAGCTTCTGAAAAAGTATTTGGTGAGAAAACAATAGAAAAACAAATATCATTCTAAAAATGGTGAAACAAAAATATGACTGGAAGTAATAATAAAATAAACGAAACTGAAGGAATAAAGGCTATTGCAGAAGCTCTAAGAGCAGGCGGTACTCTTTTGAATGCTGCATGTCCAATTTGCTCTTATCCTCTTATTAAGGTAGAAGACAAAATCTATTGTAAAGTCTGTAATAATGAAGTGATAATTTATAGAAACGAAAGCGATTTACCAAAAGAATATCAACAAGCTTTGAAACATAAAAGTCCTAAAAGCGAAGAAGAAAATCCAATGGTAAAAACTTTAACAAATAAAATTGAAACACTACGGGTTCAATTGGAAAATGCAACAGATCCAGACGAAATCATAAAATTAACTGAAGCAATTGATAAATTAATGGCAGCTTTAAATAAAGCAAAAGGATATTAAATCTAATTTTTAGGTTCATAGGTATAGTTAATGAGATCAACTATTTCTTGAGCCATTTTCTTTCCTATCCCTTTTATTTCTTGAAGTTCTTCAATTTTAGCGTTGAAAAATCGCTCCAAAGTACCAAATTTTTCTAAAATACGTTTAGCTAAGACGGTGTTAATATTAGGAAAACCTGCAACAATGAATTCAAGCAACTCCGAAGGATCAACAGGTGATTTCTCTGTTCGTATTAAAGGAGTTTTATCGGAATGCTGTTGTTCACGTTTAGCTAAAGTACGCAAGTATTTGGCTGTATCTTTAGCATTTCTTGTCCAAATTATTCGAATGTCAAAATTTAAGGATATAGAAGCAATAGCTCCTCGTATTGCTTCAGGATTAAGTGCTTTATGGCCATACAAAGATTCTCCCTCAATGATCAATAATGGCATAGGATAATTCTGTTTCATAGCAATTAATTGTGAGAATAATCGTCCATCAATTATACTTTGACTAAAGTCAGCTGCATCTTTACGTTCAACACAAACTCGAGAACTAACAATATAATCACCAATAGTTAATTGATGGAATTCAATTTCTACATCATCCATATCAGATAATTCTTTAGTTATACCAGATTTTGATTCGCGAGAATCAACCAAAATACGAATTTTGGTATTTGAATCCTCTAATTCAATATCCTCAAATGTTTGTTTGATTTTATCTTGTTCAATATCAGGAATTATGTTTTCTTCAGATTTAATTCCTTTTTCTATTTCTTCTTCCATTCTACCTAATGCTTCATCAGAATACATCTCTAAATCATCAACAGGTTCATCTGAATAAACGATATCTTCTTCTATACTCTCTTCATCTGTGCCTGCTGCAAAGAAATCTTCAATTGATCTTTGTTGAGCGTCTATTCTTTGTTTATTAAATTTCTCAAGTTCATGTAGGTTTTGTCTCATATGTCGCTCTTTATGTCTAGCAGCCCAAAAATAACCCTCATCTCTTGTTCCCTTTGTCATAAGAACAACAACCTTTCCTGATCTTTTCCTACCAGTACGACCACGTCTTTGAATATTACGAATTGCAGAAGGAACACAATCATAAAAGACAACTAAATCGCATTCAGAAACATCTAAACCTTCTTCACCTACACTTGTTGCTACTAAGCAGTTGTAAACACCATCTCTAAATTGTTGCATTATTTCCAATTGCATTTTTTGAGAAAATCCTTTATCACCAGATTTAGATGTTTGACCGATAAATCTTGAAGCATGAATATTCTCTAATCTGTTCAATGTATCAGCTAATGTTTGTGATGAATTGCGATATTGAGTAAAGACAATTATTCTAGAATTGGGGCTGTTGGAAATAGTGGTTGTCACTATTTTAATCAGTTCAGGAATTTTTGGATGCTCAAGACCTTCTTTAGCGATTTGTTGAGCAATATCATTTGAAACAATTAGAGCATCTTCATTAAGTAAATTTATCAAATTACGAGATGCTTTCGAACTTTGGGCTTCTTTGTACATTTTATTAAAATACTCTAGTAACGAGCTTATTCCTTGGGTTTCTAATAATTCCAATGCATGAGTTAATCTTACTGAAGAACCAACTAAGCCTAATGCTAAATATAGTTCAGTGACATTTTCTGTTTTATCGAATTCCTTGGTGATCATAGGTGGTAACTTTAGTAAAGTTCTTCTTTGAATATTTACACTAGATGATTCAATCCAACCTAATTGCTTTAATTGTTGTAATTTTGATGAAAGTGATTTCTCTAATAATGATTTAATACGAATGAATTTATCAGGAAGTTCAATATGAATCCATTCGACCTCAGTTTCTTGCACATAAGGTTTAACATCACCAGATGTTTCCATTCGTGTTTCAACATGTTGTATTTGAAGATTTGAACAAACTTCTTGGATTTTCTCTTGGGATGAACCAGGTGAAGCAGTTATCCCTAAAATTAATGGATGAGCTGCAGCTTTCAAATATTGTTTGGCTACATAAACATAGGAATAATCTCCTACAGCACGATGTGCTTCATCAACTCCTAAAAGAGAACATTTCTTTAAATCTAAAATCCCTGAAATAATATCGTTTTCTACTACTTGTGGGGTGGCAATGATTATTTGAGCTTGACGCCATAACTTTTCTCGTTTTGCTGGTAGATCTCCACCTGACAACATAATAATTTCTTCTTCAAAAATATTGAAAATATTTTGAAAAGTTGTCATATGTTGTTCAACCAAAGGTTTAGTTGGAGCCATAATCAAAATAAAAGAATCCGGATATTGTTCCATCCGTTTTGCAGCTAGAAGTGCTACTATAATTGTTTTACCCAATCCTGTTGGTAGAACAACTAATGTATTTCCTTTTAGACTTTTAGCGAAAATCGTTTGCTGATATAGACGAGCTTCAACAGTATTTGGTTTTATGTATTTATGTTGAATGAATTTTTCGTCTGACATCTTTTATCACCAAACAAAGTATAGTTTTCGCATAACTTAAAGATTAATTAATATGTTTATTAGGGGGATGTCCAAAACTAAAATGTTGCGATAAATAACGAGCATATAAATGGTTATTGTTGCTAGAATTCATTATTCTAGCTAATCTTTAAAAAAAAGTAAGTAATTAACTATTTGTTAAATTAATTGGAAGAATCACACATGTCTAATGAAGAAACTCCAAAAGAAAACACAAGTGAGACGTATTTTCAATATTATATTAAACACTATTCAACCTGGATTTCGATTTTAATTTCATTATACCTCCTACTTGATATAATCATGCTTTTTGTTCAAATTCATTATACATTTGCTGAAATATTCGCTTATTTTGGAATCATTATGATACTTATTAGTGCAGGAACACTAACCTTTGTTTACTTTGAAAAAAATTATTTTTGGGCACTATTATGTTCTATTTTTATAGGATTACTAACGACCATTGAAACCAGTATCTATATAGCAATTGTACAAATGGAAAAAGTATCATTAGTTTTAGCTATTATATCATTGGTTTGTTCGATTGTAATGATTATTCTACCAGAAATTTTAGTCTATCTAAAAAATACTAAGATATATAGAAAGATGATAAAATAAATCAAACGAAATCAAACAAGCTTTTTTGCCCTTTCATTTCAATAGATTCTTC
>JAEORM010000204.1 GCA_016840905.1 Candidatus Gerdarchaeota archaeon
AAGCTGGATACATTATTGATTTGTTAAGAAAAGAGCTAATTGAAAGTAATGATTTTAATTCTACTATTTTAAATATTGATAGATATACCAATGAAATAAAGCTAGTGGAAGAGAAAATTGATAGAATTATTAATCTGACAGAAACAGAATTAGAAACACTAAATCCAGATGAACATATTAAAAAATTAGAAAAAATCCTCAATAATCTAAGCAAAAGAATTCCACTAAAAACGCTACAAATCGACCCTCACATTTATGTTACTGAGAAAAAAACACTGAAAGTAGATCCATCAATTACGTTAGAATTATCAAATAATATAGTAGAAAAATTAAGGGCATCTATAACCAGACTTTTTGGTGGTAAAATCTTTGATGAAGCACTCAAACAGATTTGATTTTAAGATAAATTAACTTTAAATTTTGGTTTTTACATTTATAAAATTGCTAAAAAAGGGAATTATTTTTTAATATGAAATTAAAATAAAAAAATAATCAAAATGAAGAGTAAAGTAATTTTAACACAGGAGCAAGTCAAAAATATTTCTTCCTTAATAGAAGAACACAATAGAGAAGTACCTCTATTTTTTAAAGGAGATGTTTGTGAAATTATTTATGTTCCTGTTAATGGTATGGAATTACGAGTTTTTCATCATAAACCTAAAACCCCTATAACTCAAAGACCAATACTTTTTGTTTCAGGATTTGGCACTTCCCCTTGGTCTTGGAGACATTTGAATACAGTTCTGTATGAGAAAGGAGAATATTACTTTTTAGAAACCAGAGAAAAAAGTTCAAGCAAACTTACTACTAAACGACGAAAAGTAAAAATGTCAATAGATCAGAACGCAAAAGATCTAGCACATGTGATATCCTATTTAGGTCTTGACAAAAGGGATTTTGTTCTTTTTGGTACTAGTTATTGTGGTACGATAATCCTTATAGGATTAGCTAACAAGTATTTCACAGCACCAACTATAGCTATTCATGATCCATTAGAAAATTTTAGAGTCCAGAGAAGACTATTTTCGCTAATAGCATTGGTACCACCTTTTATTTTAGAATTGTTAAAAATGCCCCTGGCTAAAATTGTTTTATGGAAATTAGAAAATAAATCAGCAAAACAAAGGTATATGGATTTTATACGAAATGCTAATACTTGGAAATGGAAAAAATCAATGTGGCCTAATCTAACCTTTAAAATCGATAAATTCCTTCCTAAAATCAACGAAGAAGTTCTTGTTCTTCATGGGACAAAAGATCGTTATCATGGTGATGAAGTTTTTATTGAAATAGCTAATGCTCTCCCAGAAGGCAGATATTTTTACATGGATTCGCCTAACGAATTCCGCGAATTAATAGTGGGAATTTTCTCTTTGGAACTAATGAAGAAAACCAAAGATGATATGATACCTGAAACTCTTGAGGAGTTTGAAGTTAATTTAAATAAAATTATTTGAAAAATACTGTTAATTATTTTTCTTAGCCAAAATTTATTTTTTCTACTTCTTTTTCATCAAAAACAATGAACCATTCTGCTTTCACTAGAACTGGGTGAAGTCGTAGCCACAAATCATCTGGAAGATAAACATGTATTGAGCAATATTCACAAGGAACGATTCTCTCCTTACCGTCAATAATTAAAGAACCACCACATCTTGGACAAGTAAGAGCAACACCTTCAGAAAGATCAGTTTTGGGGACATCCTCATCAGTTATAATTGCATTAACAAATAGTTTAGCTGCAGGTAATTCCTTTTTCAGCCAAGATGGAACTGGTGCAATGGTTTTCTCTTCATTGCAACTGGAGCAAGTAATCTTTCCTTTCTTTTTAATATCATTAGGTATGGTTAATTTTACTTTACATTTAGCACAATAAGGCTGAGTATAAAAGTACCTTAAACGGGTGTTGAATTCACCAAAAATAGTAGAATTTCTACCATAACCATTTTCAAGATCTGTCATTAGATCATTAAGGATGCTGGAGAAAATCCCTTGCCAAAAATCATGAGAGATTTCAAAGTTATTTTGACAAGCATTACAATGAGCTTCTTCTAAAGGACCATTGAGTATAATGGAGCTATCACATTTAGGGCAAGAAATGCTACATTCGATAGAGCTGGAAATCATCTTACATCTACCAACTAATTAGTATAATTATCAACCTAACTTCTTTAAATCATTTTCACAAGCATAAATTGTTTATTTAACCTAAAACTAACAATTTTGTATTTTTTTCTTCTATACAATTGTATTCTTTCTCGACATATTTTTAATAGTTAAACAACTACTATGATAATAAAATAAATAATATTTATTTGTGGGTGAAAATAATTTGCAAATTGTCGAAAACAAAAAAACAAATTTGGCATTTGTTATTTCAA
>JAEORM010000205.1 GCA_016840905.1 Candidatus Gerdarchaeota archaeon
AACAACCATGAAAAAGACAACTTCGAATAAGAAGAAAGTAATAACTACCTCAGCCATAAAGAATAATTCTAAATCAAGTATTACAACTAAGAAACCTGCATATGCTTATGCTTCAACAACAGCAAGTAGTAATAGAA
Source organism: Candidatus Gerdarchaeota archaeon (assembly GCA_016840905.1). Next base: position 138 of record JAEORM010000205.1, read on the forward strand.
CTAAACATAGCCTGATTCCTAAATCTAGCAGTGCAACAACCAAAAAAACTACTAGCATTGCTACAACTAGGAAGAAAAGTACAACAAAAGCAGTAAAATCCACAGCAAAATCAGCTCCATTAGCTCAATTAGAAACTAATTATGAGACATATAGAAATTCCAGATATATTCAATATGTTTCAATAGATAATTGCCCTACAAAGATTGATTATAGTATTTTCACACCTGTTGTTAGATTAAAATGGAAAAGGTCTATTTTGCAATCAAAAATTAACTTTCCAGTTATTGTAGAAGCTGAAGCAACTAAACTTGAGGGTTCAAGATTTTCGAGAATTGGAGCCTTTCAAGAAAACATCCTTGTTGAAAATGCAGCTTTAAGGACTGATTGTTATCTTCCAATACCCATAGATCTTGGTAATAATTTTGGAGAGTTTAGGATTAAAATTACTGTTAAAGATTCTAAAAAGAAAGATGTTTTGGCAATAATATACAAGACACTTACAAGAACAAAGATTCCAAGAGATCGAACAAATACAATAAAGCAACTATCACCACCATCAAATCAAGTTGGCTTATCAAAGGTAAAAGTAGCTGTAAGTATAAGTAAAAAAGGAGCTAAAGGCCGTTTAATCCTTATGGGGCTTTCACAAAGAGGAGTGGTAAAGCTTTATGATAAAAAAACTAGGTTTAAAGGAAGTTCAGTTACTACTGAATTACCAATTACAATACCATTAAGCATTTGTTCATCACGATGGTATCTTTATATGATTTTTAGTGCGAGGGGTACTAGCACTACTGCTCATACCAGTGTAGCTCCACCACTTAGTAAAGCTGTAAACTTTAGTTTGAGTGGAAATCCACCACTAAAAAATACCATGAATGTTGGTACAAGAGCAGAGATTACTCCAAAGCTAAACTTCAAAGTTAGATCAGAGATTAAAGAGGTTGATATTTTACAATTGGAAAGTTCTGGTAAAGTCAGGGTTATGAAAAGATATCGACTAAAAGCAAGAATAAAGAAGGGAGAAAATTTTGTTTTAGAATCATTTGAATGGAAAGCACCATCATTGCGCAAAGGATTATTTAGACGTGAAAAAGAGAAAAATATCAGCTTTGATTGCAAAATAACAGATAATTTTGGGGTAGTAAATAATTCTTTAATTGGTTTAGTAGAAACACCAACTATTCGTATTGTTGACAAAAAATAATTTTTTATAAAATTTAGAATAGCTACAAAGCAATATTTTTTTATAAGGAAATTAGATTCAATTTGATTCAAAAAAGTTATATAGTAAGTTTTCTTCCCAAGAAATTATAATTTATTCTTCAAGATTATTAAGTGATAATCCTTGAGAAAAGAACTAATGGGAAGTGTATAAAAGTGACCGAGAAAAAGAAAAGATACCTAATTACTAGCGCTTTACCCTATGTTAACACTGTCAAGCATCTCGGAAATTTAGTTTCTTCCTTGCTTCCTGCAGATATTTATGCACGATATCTAAGACAAAGAGAAGAAGAAGTCCTTGCGGTTTGTGGTACAGATGATCATGGAACGCCTTCGGAAGTTTCTGCATTAGAAATAGGAATGCCTGTGAATGAGTTTGTTGAGATGATGTATCTCAAACAAAAGGAAATTTATGAAAGATTTGGTCTTTCATTTGATATTTTTAGTAGAACCCATACCCCTGAAAATACTGAAACAACCCAATATTTATTTCTAAAATTATATGAAAATGGTTTCATTAAGGAAAAAGAGATCCAAACACTTTATTGTAAAAATTGTAAACGAAATTTGCCAGACAGGTATGTAATTGGTACATGTCCAAGCTGTCAATATCCCCATGCAAGAGGAGACCAATGCGAAAATTGTTCTAAGGTTTTAGATGGCATCGATTTAATTAACCCGAGATGTATAATCTGTGGAAAGAGTAATACTGAAATTAAAACGGAAAACCATCTTTTTATTGATCTTGGTGGATTGGAAACAAAAATCAACAAGTGGATTGATTCACATAATGATTGGCCTAAAACTACCACCTCAATAGCGAAAAGCTGGTTAAAGGAAGGATTAAGACCAAGATGTATCTCTCGAGATATCAAATGGGGTATCCCTATTCCATTAGATGGCTATAGAGATAAAGTCTTTTATGTATGGTTTGATGCCCCAATAGGTTATATTTCAATATCAAAAGAATGGGCCAAACAACAAGGAAATCCTGATTTGTGGAAAAAATTCTGGAAGGATAAAGACTCCTATGTTATAAATTTCATTGGAAAAGATAACGTACCATTCCATGCTATAACTTTCCCTGCTACACTAATGGGAGCAAATGATGGATTCAATTTAGCTGATTATATTAAGGCATTTCAATGGCTAAACTATGAGAAGGATAAATTCTCTTCAAGTAAAAAAATAGGAATTTTCATGGATACCGCTTTAGAATTGTATCCTCCAGATTATTGGCGATATTATATCATGAAAATTGCTCCTGAAAGACATGATACTGATTTCTTATGGCCAGAATTTAGAGAAAGCATCAACAACGATTTAGCTGATATTATTGGAAATTTTGTACATCGATCTGTTACTTTTATTAATAATAACTTTGATGGAAAGGTACCACCAATATCTAAACCAACAAAAAAAGACAAACAAATCTTAGAGAATCTAACAAAAACATATTTAGCTGCTGATAAAGATCTACGTGAATTTGAATTCCAAAGAGGACTTCTAACAATTGTGGATTTCGCACGAGAGTGCAACAGATACTTCCAAGATATGAAACCATGGGAAGATATTCGTAATAATAACAAGGAGAAAGCTGGTACAACATTGAATACTTGCTTACAGTGTTGTAGAGGTTTAGCTGTTTTACTAGCACCTTATATACCATTTTCAGCTGAGGCGATCTATAAACAATTAGCACTAGATGGTAGTGTTCATAATCAATTATGGAAAGATATTGATAAGAAAATTCCTGACAACCATAAAATAAATGAAAATCCGGAGCCAATATTTAAGAAAATTGAATTAGAGGAAATAATTGCTCATGGTCTTAAATGGGGCGGGGATTCAATTAAGGAGCTATTAAAAGCTAATCCTCAATTAGATCCCGAAAAACAAAAGAAAGAAGAGGAAAAAGAAAAGAAAAAGATGAAAAACGAGGAGAAAAAAAATATGACTAAAGAATTAGTGTCGTTCAAAGAATTTCAAAATATAGAATTTAGAGTTGGAACTATTAAATCAGCAGAAACTGTTGAAGGTGCTGATAAATTATTAAAAATCAAAGTTGATATTGGTACAGAAGAAAGACAAATCGTAGCTGGTATTGCTAAGCGATATAAACCAGAAGAATTAATTGGTTTACAAATCGTTATTGTAGCTAATTTAGAACCAGCAAAGATTAGAGGTGTTGAATCGAATGGCATGCTGCTAGCTGCTGATGCTGATCCAGAGATTTCTATTTTAACACCTATTAGAAAAGTTCCCAATGGTTCAAAAGTAAGATAATGAGAAGATTCAATCTTCTCTTTTTTGTTTTATTGATTTTGTACAGATAGAAGTAACAAAGCTGCTATAATACCTCTTCGAGGAACTTCAATATTAAATGGGTCTCTTTCTAAAATATCACATAAAGCTTTCCAACGAACAACCGTTTCAAGTGTTGCAGGAAATTTGCTTAAACAAAATATAGCAGCAATTACACCTTTATCTTTCTCATCACGGAATGCTTTGGAACATAAAATATCATAAAATGTTTTCCATTTTATTGCAGCATCAAGTTCAGGTATCCTTGTAGATGCCATTTTTGAAACGACCTATGTATTTTATTAATTATTGCTCATTTAATAACATTATTAATCAAAAAAGTCTTTCGGAAAAAGCACAAATAAACAAATTTAGACATAATAATAGGAAAAAAATAAAACCAGTATTTCCAAAAAACTTTCAAGGTAAATTAATAATTAAAATTCATGTTGGTAATACTAAATTCATATTATAGGATAATAAACGAGGACAAGATAAATGGAATTAAGTGAAGATGATTTCTGGGCACGATTAGCAATTGAAGCAGGTGAAATGAAAAAAGAGGAGCCAAATTTTACCCCCGTCAGTGGTGATACTAGGTTATGGAGAGGGTTCATAATTGGCACAGGATTATACTCTGGTGGAGTGTTCCAATTTGAAATTGTAGTACCTAGACAATTTCCATTCAAACCACCTAAAGTAAAAGTATTAACACCAATTTGGCATCCCAATATTTTCAAAGATCGAATTTGTGTAGGCATCCTAGGAAAAGACTGGACTCCGGCTAGCAATCTTGTAGATGTTATTGAATCTTTACGATTTCTATTATCAAATCCAAATCCAGATGACCCACTGAATACAACAGCTGCTAAAGAATTCAAAAATTCGAATAAAGAATTTGAGCGAAAAGCTAAGCTTTATGTTGAAAAATACGCAACATGGGAAAATCTTAGTAATTAATAGCAATTCAAATGTGAAAATTCACTTTTGAACCATTTTTGCCTCTTTCTAAAATCTCTTTATATACTAATTTCTATTATATGTGGGAAATTACTCCGAGATTAAATTAAAGTCAGCAAGTTATCTCCCATCCGCAAATGAGATAAACGCTTTTAGGATCTCATAGCAGTGAGGAGTATTTTCCCACATTTCCAATTTCTTTGCACGGAAGCTTTTTGTATTGCTTTTACTTAAGGATTCAATGATTAGGTAAAATGTCTGATGAGAATATTGATGAAGAAAAGTTTTTTGAGATGAATGGGCGATTAATTTATACTCCTGGTCCAACTATGGTACCACCAAAAGTATTGAAAAGCATGAGCAAGCAAATTATAAATCCTGATTTGGACCCTGACTTTCCCAACTGGTTTTTAGAAACCTGTCAACTTACTGGAAAGATAATTAAAACTAGAAATGAAGTATTAGTTTTGCCAGGAGAGGGGATGTTAGCTTTAGATGCTGCTTTAAACAGTATTGTTAAACCGAATGATAAAGTCTTGGTGTTAGCCAGCGGTATTTTTGGACATGGTTTTGCAGGAATGGTTAGGGATTGCAAAGCAGAACCCATTACCGTAACAACTAATGATTATAACGAGATTCTTTCACCTGAGCAAGTAAAAATCGCTATTGAAAAAAATCCTGACATTGCAGCAATAACATTAGTACACT
>JAEORM010000206.1 GCA_016840905.1 Candidatus Gerdarchaeota archaeon
ATAAAACCGATTGAAATTTATATTTAACAACTTACTCTATAAATTGTAAAAAAATATACAATCTAAATGGGTAAGTTGTTATGACAAAAAACGTTGCAATAATTCTCTCAGGTTGCGGTGTAAAAGATGGTTCAGAAATACATGAGGCAACATGTTCACTTTTAGCAATAAAATCTCTTGGTGCAGACTATCAATGTTTTTCAATTAATAAAGATCAACACCAAGTCATCAATCACTTAACAAATGAAAAAATACAGGAAAAAAGAAATGTTCTTGTTGAATCTGCGAGAATAGCAAGGGGAAATATAAAAGATCTTGCAGAATTTAATGCAGATGAATTTGATTTATTAGTTTTTCCTGGTGGGCTTGGAGCAACAACAAACCTTTGCACTTATGATTTCGAAGGAGAAAATTATACAGTTGATGAAAAAGTTGAATTAGCAATATTATCTATGGTTAAACTAAAAAAACCGATATGTGCATTCTGCATTTCTCCAGTCATAATAGCAAAGGTGTTAAAAGGCTCTGAATTAACAGTGGGACAAAAAAGTGCAGTTTCCGACATGATAGAAAAAGTTGGAGCAAAACATATTGAAACACAAATTAATGAATATCACATAGATGAAAAATACAAAATAATTTCAAGTGCTTGCTACATGAACAATGTAAATATAGACAGTATTTACAATGAAATTCTGACAAGTATTAAAAAAGGATTAGAAATGTAAATTATCCAAATTAAAACTTCGTCCTAGTCTGAAAAGCAATATTAATTGTACCATCATCAATATAATCAAGCTCACTTCCAATAGGAACACCTTGAGTTAATTTAGAAATATTAACATCTAAACCCTTCAACATTTCAATTATATAATGCGTAGTAGTTTGTCCATCAAGTGTCGCATTCGTTGCAAGAATCACTTCTTTAATATTTCCACCTCTAACCTTGTCTACTAAACTATCAAAAGCCAATTGCTCAGGTCCCCTGCCCTCTAATGCAGACAAAGTACCACCAAGTATATGATAATATCCCTTATAAATACCACTTTTTTCAATTGCCCACAAATCAATAACACTTTCAACTACACAAATCAAACTTTTATCCCTACTCTCATCTTCACAAATCGCACACTTCTTACCAACACAAAAATTCCCACACACATCACATTCTCTGACATTTTCCAAAGTCTCACCCATAACCTTAACCAGAGGGTTCATCAATGAATCCTTATTTTTTAATAAATGCAAAATTATTCTGCGCGAAGAACGGGGGCCAAGCGAAGGTAACTTCGCAAATAAATTTACTAAATCATCTAGGGTTTCTTGAGACATTATATACCAAGAGTGCTGAAGTTACTATATAGAGGACCAAATACACCACTAATAATCCACGCCATTAATCCACCGGTAACGATAATAATGGCTGGTTGTATTGTACCAATAATTTTTTCAATGGAATCATTTACTTCTTTTTCATAAAAGTATTCAACATTTTGTAATGCCTCTTGCATATTACCACTTTCCTCTCCAACATTAAACATTCTAACAACTAAACTTGGAAATGAACCAGACATCTCAAATGAATTAGTTAAAGACGAACCATTTTTCACCCTATTTCTAATATATCTAATTTCATCATTTATTGCTTTATTTTGAACTGTATTTTTAGCAATATTTAAACACTCAAGTACAGGAATCCCACTATTAAAAGTAGTTCCAAACAAACGTACAAACCTTGAAATTTCAAGCTTTTTTATAATTTCACCAAAAATCGGGATTTTTAATTTCATTCCGTCAATAACAATTCCTAAAACTTCCCCTCTACGCAAAAACTTTATTACTAAAATAATCATAATAACAAATAAAACCATGAATAAAATGTAATCACTAAAAAAATTAGATGTCGCAATAAGCCATCTTGTATAAAATGGCAATTCTATACCTTGATCAATAATAAACTGAGTAACCTTTGGAGTTACAAAAACCATCATAATCGAAAGGCTAATTAACATAACAACAAGACTAAATAAAGGATAACGAATAGCCCTCACAGTCTTTCTTTTTACTTCACTCGTCCACTTTAAGTGCTCTACAATATTATGAAAGGATACATCAAGATTACCGGTTTTCTCCCCAGACCTAACTAGACTTACAAAAAGCGGACTAAACACTTTTGATTGTTCATTTAAAGCTTCGGAAAGTAATTTACCATTTTTTACAGCTTCATGAATTTCTTGCACAACATTCTTTAATTTACCAGATTTAGCAGAATCAGCAAGTTCTTCAAGTGAATCAAGAATAGGAACGCTTGCTTTTTCTAACTGCTCGAGATGAATAAAAAAAGTCATTAAATCTTTTTTCGTAATAGTTCCAAGAAACCAAAATAAATTTCTTGATTGTTTTTCTTCTTTCGCCGTAATAAGTTCATACCCAGAATCAGCCAACACTCCTTCTAATTCTTGAATGTTATTAACCTTCAAAACACCCTTTGTCATCTCATTCTTTTCTGTATTTAATGCTTTATATTTAAACTTTTTCATCTTGTTCCAATTTTTTTGCTACTTTCTTAAACAATATATCTTGTTTAATTTTAGAAAGATAATCAATAAATAAAATGCCATCTAAATGATCATTTTCATGCTGTATACAGGTTGCTAACAATCCACAAGCAGTAATGGACTTTTTATCACCACTCTCATTAAAATATTCCACTTTTACCATTTCTGATCTTGAAACTTCAGCTCTTATCCCAGGACAAGACAAGCAACCCTCTTCAGAAAAAACTTCATCGTCCGATTTCCAGATAATCTTAGGATTAATCATACAAAACTTTCCAAACTTTATACAATCACCTTCAGTTTCTTTATCATCAATTTCTTCATCATCAGCTTCTTTTTCTGGACTATTAATTACAAACATTCTCATAGGTTTTCCAACCTGTATCGCAGCCAGCCCAATCCCATTTTCCTTTTCCATCTGAATAAACATTTCTCCCACAAACTTCCGCAAGTTTACATCAAATTTCTCTACCGGTTTAGAAATTTCTCTTATTAATGGATTTACAGAATATATTAATTTCATTTAGAAATAAAAATTATTTTACATAAACATATCTTATTCTTTACTTACGATTTTTTCAAGAATCTTATTACGAAACTAAAATAAATATTCTTGAACTAACGCTAAAATCACCACTACTGCAGTCTCAGCACGCAAAATCCTATGACCTAAACTTATAGAATACGCACCACTAAAATTCTTAATAATTTCAAATTCTTTCTCACTACATCCACCGTCCGGTCCAACAAGAACATAAATTTTACCGTTTACACCTTTCATTTTAATTCCATTCAAAACATTAGATGGTCTACCACCAACACCGCGACTCATTCTCTCATCACATAAAATCACAACATC
>JAEORM010000019.1 GCA_016840905.1 Candidatus Gerdarchaeota archaeon
ACCAGTTGTTTGATCTTGATAAATATACCACATCTCAGCCATTGTTGTTGTACTATCATTGATTATATGAGTACCAGTTGAATCATAGTATAAAGCTTCAAATTCTGGCACATTTAAAATACAGGTAGTTGAGTTAAAAGTAAAACTTGGGTCAGGTAGGCTAATATAACGCCAATTAATTGAATCCATAGCTTCACTTAAAGCAGCATAAATTGCTTCTACTGATAATGTTAAGCAATTTTTAACTGTGTCATAATAGGTTGTTTCCCAATCATCAGCATCAGTTATTGAAACATTAAGATCGTTATAAAGGTCTTGGGCAACTGGCCAGACACTCATAGCTAAATCTTCTGCAGCTGTTTTGGCATCTGCTGCAGCAATTTCGGTAGGGGCAAGTGTAAAGAAATTATTAACATAAACTGTTAAATCTTGATAATTGATATTGAAAGCAACAGGATCAAAATAGGCTTTTTCATTACCATTATCAATTGCATTTTCAAAGATATCTATCTTAGTTTGATTAAGATATCCCCATGGAGCAGTTACATTATCCCAGAGAGCTTTGAAAAATCCTGCTTGAGCAATATAATGACTCATAGCTCCTGCATAAAATGCAGCCATTTCATAATCAGTGTCATTTTTCAATAATTCAGTTACTAATTTATCATATTCTACTTGTGCTCTATCTGATAAACTGCTATTAACCACTGTGGTACCTGTTCCATCAAGAAGCAGAACTTGCCCATCTATATCACCATAGGTTCCCGGACTATACCCGTACGGATAACTAGCATTATCCATATATGGAGCTTCTACACCATTCCAGAAGGGTATAAGATTTTCAGTAATCCATGATATTTTTGCTTCTGGGAACATTGAAACTGCTTCCCAAGTAAGCCATTGATGGGTTGAAAATCTAGGACGTGTTAATAAGTAATTACTGGATACGCTTTCTCTAGCTTTCCAACCTAACACGTATGAGGGTACCATTGGAATTAATACAATAAACATTGCACTTATAGCTAACAATGTTTTAGTTGATTTCTTCATATTGTTATTCACCCAAGGCTTAGTTTAACCTAGTTTCAAACTAAACTCTGTATATAAAAAAACTATCATTATTTAAAAAAAGTAAAGTCGAATTTCAACCAGTCATATTTCCACTTATCAATCGACTTTTTCCTTCATTTCAGATAATAGTTCCACAGCACGAGAGTATTTAACATTATTTTCATCGATCATTTTTTGAGCGATGATTTCGATTTCATCATCAACTGCACCAGCAGCTACAGCAATGTTTTTTGAATGTAATTTCATATGACCTTTTATTATTCCTGTTGTAGCTAAAGCTCTTAATGCACCAAGATTCTGAGCTAATCCAACTGTTACTGCTACTTGAGCTAATTCAGAAGCGCTTGTAATTCGCATGATTTTCAAAGCAATTTGAGCAACAGGATTTGTTTTAGTAGCACCACCTATTATTCCAACTGCTAAAGGTATTTCAATAGAACCTATTAAATCACCATTTTCATTTTTATCCCAATGTGTTAATGATCCATAATGACCATCTCTTGCTGCATAAGCATGAGCTCCAGCTTCAATCGCTCGAGTATCATTTGCTGTTGCTAGAATTACTGCGGAAATACCATTCATCACACCTTTATTATGAGTTGCAGCCCTATAGGGATCAGATTCAGCAAAAGCTGCTGCTGCAACAATATTGTCAACAACTTCCTCACCACCAAGTTGATCTTTAGGGATTGTACATGAAGATCTAGCTAAACGCAAATCAGTTAAATTCGAGAGTATTCTAAGAAGTACTCTTCCCCCTGTTATTTCCTCTATATATGGTGAAACTATTTCTGCCATAGAGCTTACTGCATTAGCCCCCATAGCATCTAAACAATCAACCAACAATTCACAGATAACCATCTTTCCCACTCGAGTATCAATTATTTTTGTTCTAAGATCTTTTGCTCCTCCACCTAAAGCAACCATTGTTTTTCCACTTCTATTAGCAATTTCTAGTATCTCATCTTTATGAGCTAAAATAATTTCAACAGCTTCTTGATGATTTGTAAGATCTAAAATTTGAATTTGCCCAATCATTATTTGATCAGTTGTTGAAGCTTTAAACCCACCAGTTGATAATGTTAATTTAGCAGAATTACATGATGCAGCTATAACAGAAGGCTCTTCAATAGCCATAGGAACAGAATAAGCTTTATCATTGATTATGAAATTTACTGCAAGACCAAAAGGTACTGCCAAAGCACCAACAGCATTTTCTACCATTCGATTAATGGTATCCAGTTCCAATGAACCTGTATTCATTAAAATAGCTATATCTTCATCGGTTAATTCTGGAACGTATTGTTGAATTCTCTTCAATCGTTCTTCACTTGTTAATTTATAAAATCCAGAAAAACTAGGTATGGATTCATTATCAGGAGTTTTTTCATCAACCATTATCAATCACCAATAAATCAAAACAACATAGTTTTTTTTATCAGTTAAAAGATTTCCTAAAATATGAGAAATTTTATTAAAAAAATAACTTTGTTATTTATTCACATCTAAAACAAAGTATTAAGTTTTATTAATGGTAAGCAACCATATAGGAATAATTATGCATTTAAAGTTGTATGCAAGATAATTTAGAACAGAAGGAAAGTATATTGTCTGAAGAAGAAATGAAAGTCTACATGGATCATGGAGCTACCACAGCAGTGGACCCAGAAGTAAAGGAAGAAATGATGAAATATTTCAATGTTGAATATGGAAATGCATCACAGTTGTATGAACTTGGTAGAAACGCTCATCTTGCTGTAGAATTAGCTCGTGAACGTTTAGCGAAATTACTTGGTGCGCAACCTCGAGAGATTCTATTCAATTCTGGTGGAACAGAAGCTGATAATACTGCTCTTAAAGGGATTATGTTATCAAATAAAACCAAGAAAAAACATATGATTACTTCTGTTATTGAGCATCCTGCAATATTAAGAACGGCTGAATTTTTAGAAACACAAGGAATTAAAGTGACCTATCTTCCCGTAGATGAATATGGTCTTGTAAATTCTGAGGAATTAAAAGAAGCAGTCACTCAAGATACTGCATTAGTTTCAATTATGCATGCCAATAATGAAATTGGAACAATTGAACCAATAAAAGAATTGGCTGAGATAGCTCATGATGGTGGAGCATTATTCCATACGGATGCTGTTCAAACTGTAGGAAAAATCCCAGTTGATGTTAAGGATTTAGGAGTAGATTTACTTTCTTTAAGTTCTCATAAAATCTATGGTCCAAAAGGTGTAGGTGCCCTCTATAAAAAACAAGGTGTTAATGTTCAACCACTGATTCATGGTGGTGGTCATGAAGGAGGATTTCGATCGGGAACAGAAAACGTTACCGGCATAGTTGGTTTAGGGAAAGCTGCTGAGATAGCTATGAATAAATTACCTACTGAAAAAGAACGACTCACTAAAATGAGAGATAAATTAATTGAAAACTTGCTAAAGGTAAAGGACTCCAAATTAAATGGACATCCCACAAAGCGTTTACCCCATAATCTGAATATTGTTTTTAAGTACATAGAAGGAGAAGCATTAATACTACGATTAGATGCTCGAGGAATCTATGGTTCTACTGGTTCTGCTTGTTCTACAAAGAAATTAGAAGCTTCACATGTCCTTTTAGCTATTGGATTAAGACATGAGGTTGCTCATGGTTCTTTACGTTTAACTTTAGGAAGATGGAATACTGAAAAAGAAGTTGATTATGTTAACAAGGTTGTTCCTGAAGTAGTTGAGCAATTACGAGCAATGTCTGCTTTCACAAAAGAAACCGAAGGTTTTGTTATGAGCTTAAAAGATGACCATGACGAGGATCATTCTGAAACTTGAAGCGAAAATTAAAAAATAGATACCTTATATGAGAATATATTTACTTGAGATGACTTAAATCATGCTATATACCAAGAAAGTGATGGAGCATTTTACCAATCCACAAAATGTCGGTAAGATAGAAAATTACGATGGAATAGGCATAGTTGGAAATCCTAAATGTGGAGATACAATGGAGATTACCATAAAGGTAAAGGATGGAAGATTAGAGGATATAAAATTCAGAACATTTGGTTGTGCTTCAGCAATTGCTACAAGTAGTATAACAACAGTTATGGCAAAAGGTATGACCTTGGATGAGGCTTTAAAGTTAACCAGAAATGATATTGCTAATGAATTAGATGGTCTTCCTCCTCATAAAATGCATTGCAGTAATTTAGCAGTTGATGCATTACATAAAGCAATTGAAAATTATAAAGAAGAAAAAGAGAAAAAGGAAGAATAATTTTAGCAATTATTTGAAAATGTCATGTAAGGTTTCTACGATTAATTGCATATTCTCCTTGGTAACACCAGGATGTATTGGTATTTCAAAATGAGTTTTGCCTATACGTTCAGCTACAGGACAATTAACTTTACTATAATCTGGGAATTTTATGAATTTTGCCCAGTAATAATAATCATTAATTTCTGTATAAGCTGGTTGTTTATAAGATGGAATATCATAAATTTGTCGAGAACCTATTTCTTTAGCTTTTAATTTTTCAATAACTGTTTGTACTGGCAGGTCTTCTCTATCAGTTCTCCCAGCAGCAATATACCAACCATGAATTGCTTTATCATAGATTTTTTGTAAAGCAAATCCTTTAAGGTCAGCTGTTTCTTTGATTAAGAATTCAGCATTTTCTTTTCGAGCTTTTAACATCGCAGGTAATTTTTTCATTTGTTCAATTCCAATAGCTGCATGAAGATTTGAAGTACGATAATTATAACCAATTTTTGTATGGAAATAGCCACCTTTTAGAGTTCGTCCATGATTACGAATGCATAAAATTTCATCTTTTAATTCTTCACTGTCTGTAACAATTGCTCCTCCTTCACCAAAGGGTAAGTTCTTAGAAGCATAAAATGAAAAACAACCTACATTGCCTATTGTTCCAGTATGTTTACCATCAAAATAAGCTCCATGAGATTGACAAGCATCTTCAATTAGTAATAAGTTATGATCATCAGCGATATCTTTCAAAGCTTTCATATCACAGGGATTGCCAAATATATGAACTGGTAGAATAGCTTTTGTTTTTTTAGTTATTTTTTCTTCTACTTTCTCAGGGTCAATATTATATGTTTCAGGATCAATATCTGCAAATATGGGTATTGCACCATTGAACAAGATACTATTACTAGAAGCAATAAAAGTAAATGGTGTAGTAATAACTTCATCACCAGGTTTAATGCCTGTACATTCTATAGCTAAATGGAGAGCAGTTGTACCATTAGCAGTTACAATAGCATATTTAGATTTAACAAACTCTGAGAATTGTTTTTCGAATTCTCTGGCAACTGGGCCTTCAGCCAAATATTTCGAATCAATCACATCATTCAAAGCTTTCTTCTCAGCTTCTCCAATCTGTGGATCTACTACTTTTATCATCAATTGGTTCCTCAATTATTCCTTTCTTTGGGAATTATCATTTTTTGCTTGAATTCAACTATCTCATCATAATAAGTTTTTTACTATTTTAAAATAAATAAGGTTGTTTTTCGACTGGTTGTATTTTTTTACACATTATAGAATCTTTTTTAGGTTGTGATTAATTGAATTTGAATATTAATTAGGAACTACTCGACCTTGAAAATCAATATTGAAGAAATAAGGATAATAGAAGCAAAAGAAGAGCATGCTGAGGATTGGACTTATGTCTTTACTAAAGGACTCTCTGGTTACCGATGGATGACTCGTTTTATAAAAGATCAAAACATTTCTAATGTAGATATAGAAATATCCTTTATTGAAGATGTAAATAATAAAAATCCAAATGATATACTTCTTTTAGC
>JAEORM010000020.1 GCA_016840905.1 Candidatus Gerdarchaeota archaeon
AACAAGAAGAAGCGGCTATTGCCACTTTACTATTAGCTACTCATCCAGTTATTTCTGTTAATGGGAATGTCGCTGTATTATGTCCAAAAGAAATCGTTCAATTAGCAGAAGAGACCAACGCAAAAATAGAAGTTAATCTTTTTTACCGTACAATAGAGAGAGAAAAAAATATTGAAACAACGCTAATAGAAGCAGGAGCTAAGCAAGTCCTTGGGGTAAATCTTGCTGAACGAGCTGTTAGTATTCCTGAGATTACTCATCAACGAAGGATAGTAGATCCTGAAGGAATTTACAAAGCTGATGTTGTCTTTGTCCCATTAGAAGATGGTGATCGAACAATGGCTTTGAGAAAAATGGGTAAAACAGTTATCTGTGTTGATTTAAATCCCATGTCAAGAACTGCTGTTTGGAGTTCAATAACTATTGTGAATCATATAAGAAGAGCAAGTCAAGAAATGGTTGAAATAGCTAAAAAATTATCAAAATACTCTCGAGAACAACTAAAAACTATTATTGAAAATTATGATAATAATTACATGTTACAAGAAAGTATTAAATTCATGGCTAATAGATTAATAGAATTATCAAAAGAAAAACTAAAAGAGGACTAATAATTGCCAAAATTAACTGCCTTTGATATACAGAAAATGAAAAAAGCTGGTAAGAAAATTTCCATGCTTACAGCTTATGATTCTAGCATGGCTTCGATTTTCGATGAAGCTCAAATAGATATCATTTTAATTGGAGATTCAATGGGACAAGTTGTTTATGGTGCACAAAATACTCTCGAGGTTACCCTAGAAATGGCTCTTCGTCACACTCAAGCAGTTGCTAGAGGAGCTACTAATTATAGTTTGGTCATAGCTGATATGCCTTTTCTTAGCTTTGGGTTAACAGTGGATGAAACAATCGCTAATGCTGGTAGATTAGTTTCAGAAGGTCATGCTGAAGCAGTGAAATTAGAAGGAGCAAGTGAAACCAGATTAGCTGAAATAAAAGCGATAACAGACATAGGAATACCTGTTCAAGGACATGTAGGTTTACTCCCACAATCAGCTAACAAATTAGGTGGTTACAGAGTTCAAGGAAAATCGGAATCATACTATACGGAAGATCAATTATTGGAATCTGCTAAAAAACTGGAAAAGGCTGGTTGTTTTTCTATTATCTTGGAAGCCATTCCTCATGATGTAGCAAAAAGAATAACTGAAGAAGTAAAAATTCCTACCATAGGTATTGGTGCAGGACCCAATTGTGATGGGCAAGTTTTAGTTAGTTATGATATGTTAGGCTTTAAAACAAGTCGAAAACCAAAATTCGTTAAATTTTATGCTGATTTGCACGAAGTAATTCTAGAAGCAGCTAAAAAATATTCTCAAGAAGTAAAAGAAGGAATTTTTCCCACATTAGAATATTCATATGAGAAATGAGGTGGAAAATTGTTTCTAGTTATGGGTAGTGGAAGTGTTGGTAGCTTATTTGGCGGATTGATTTCCACTATTTATTCTGACGTTATACTTGTAGGTCGAACTGATCATATTCAAGCAATAAATAAGAATGGTTTGAAAATACAAGGATTGATCAATAAAACTGTGAATATTAGGGCTGTGGATGCACTTGATAAAGTATTTCATGAAATAGTTGGTGAACCCAAACAAGTAAACTATATTATGATAACAACTAAAGCACATCAAACAGAATCAGCTGTTAGGGATTTAGAGAAATTAGTAACCAAGGAAACAATTCTGATTTCAATACAAAATGGTATAGGCACTGAAGAAATTATCAAAAAAGTCTTCCCTAACAATATCGTTCTTCGTGGTATAACATCAATAGGCGTTTGTCGCCCTACTTCTGGGGTAGTAGACTTTACAGGTAAAGGTATAACCTTAATAGGTAATACATTTAATGAAGAAGAAATTTATGCAAAAGATTTAGTTAATTTGTTCAATAAAGTAAAAATAAATACCTCTTTAGAGAAGAATATCCAAGGAGCTGTTTTTACAAAAACAATAGTTAATTGTGCTTTGAATCCTTTAACAGCTATTTATCGAGTGAAAAACATTGAAGTATACAAACGAAAAGAATTGCGTGAAAAAGCTACACTATTAGCAACAGAAGCATGGAATGTTGCTAAGAAAATAGGCATAGAATTAATTGTTAAAAATCCAATAGCATTTACTTTTGATGTGATTAGAAAAACAGGTAATAATGAAAATTCAATGTTAACAGATATACGAAATAGACGGAAAACTGAAATTGATTATTTAACTGGTAAAATTGTTTCATTAGGATTAGCTAATAATGTTGATGTTACAAATAATCAAGAAATATACAATAAGATTTTAACTCTTGAAAAAACCTTCAAGGATACCTGATAGTTTGGTAGTGTGTTTATGCCCCAACAGAAAGTTATTGATCAATATACCTCGTTATTAGTAGAACTAGAGGAAATCTTACAAAGAGAAAAGTCATATGATAAAGTTCTAAGCTCTATGTGTACTCCTCCAATAGAAATTTCTCGAAAAATAGCTTCACTTTTCGCGGAAATTAATTTAGGTGATCCTGGATTATTTCCGAAAACAAAGAAAATGGAACAAGAGGTTTTATCAGTACTAGCTAATTTTTTGAATGCTCCTCCAGAATGGACTGGCACTATAGCTTCAGGTGGTAGTGAATCAAATGTTATTGGTTGTTGGGCAGCTCGTAATTGGGCAAGAACAAATAAAGGTATAAAGAATGGAAAAATCCTTTTTCCTAAATCAGCTCATGTCTCTTTTGAGAAAGCTGTTGATATTCTAAGTGTTGATTCAGAATGGATTGAACTCAATGAGAATTATCAAATTGATATTGAAAAAGTAAAAGAAAATATTGATGATAAGACGATTGCTCTTGTAGGTATTGCAGGTACAACAGGCACAGGTATCTGTGATGATATTAAAGCATTAAGTGATTTGGCTATTGATAATAATCTTTTCCTCCATGTAGATGCTGCTCATGGTGGTACAATATATCCTTTCTTCAGAGATCTTGGTAAGGAACCTCCTGCTTATGGATTTGAAAACGAAGGAGTGAAAAGTATAACTATTGATACTCATAAAATACTTGGAAGTCTGATTCCAGGTGGATCAGTCATTTTTAGAGATAATTCTATTTCAGATGTTATATCTAAAGGGATAACCTATCTTTCAGATGCATCAACAAAGCAGTTAACTGTAACTGGAACCCGTCCTGGTAGTTCAGTTATCTCCTCTTGGATTTTATTAACAAAATTAGGCAGACCATTTATTGTTGATCGTATAAAGGGTTGTTTAGAAAGAACTACTTACCTCGTGCAGAAATTAACAGAAATTTCTGAAATAAAATTGGTTTTCAAACCAATAATTAATATTGTAGGATTTACTAGTACTGTTTTTACAAGTAATGATCTTGCAGATAAATTACGGGAACTAGGTTGGCAACTATCAATTTATAATGATTGGGTGCGAATTGTAGTTATGCCTCATGTAAGCAAGGAAATGATTGATCAATTCATTTATGATTTAAAAAATATCTTGAAGGAATAAAACATTGACAGAATTTAGTCCAACAATTCATTCATCAAAATATGAAATAACTGGTACAAAATCAAAACTATTAGCTGGAAAACGAATTGTTATAGGAATGACTGGAAGTGTCGCAGTAGTAGAAATCGTTAATCTTGCTAGAACTTTAATGAGACATGGGGCTGAAATTTTTATTGCTATGACAAAAGCTGCCACTGATTTAATACAACCTGATTTATTGGAATGGGCTGTTGGAAATCCTGTTATAACCAAATTAACTGGCCAAATAGAGCACGTTCACTTATGTGGTCAACATCCTGATAAAGCTGATCTTTTACTTATCGCTCCTTCAACAGCAAATACTATCGGTAAAATCGCTAATGGAATTGATGATACTGTAGTAACAACATTTGCTACAACAGCTTTAGGTACCGGAATTCCGATAGCTATTGTCCCAGCAATGCATGCAACAATGTATGATAATCCTATTGTTGTAGAAAATATTGGAAAACTAAAGAAAATAGGGGTAACCTTTATCGGGCCTAGAAAAGAAGAAGGAAAAGCTAAAATCGCCACTATAGATGATATTGTTGAAAGTGTAATAGGCATAATTACAATTAATGATTTTAAAGGGAAAAAATAGTTGTCACAGCAGGCCCAACTCGAGCTTGGTTAGATGATGTTCGATTTATAACAAATCCAAGTAGCGGAAAAATGGGTATCAATCTTGCATTAGAAGCTGCTAGTCGAGGTGCTGAAGTTACTTTATTATTAGGACCAACGACAGAGAAGGTGCCTGATATTGGTCTTAATATTATACCTTTTGAATCAACTCAAGATTTAGTTCAACAGGTAGATAGGCTATCAGCAATTGATATTTTCATTTCAGCAGCAGCTATTGGTGATTATGAACTTGATAAAACCCCTGGTAAAATTCCTTCGAAAAAAGAAACATTAACACTAGCACTAAAACCTTCAACTAAAGTTATTGACCATGTCCATCAGAAATTTCCAAAAGCAAAAATCATTGGTTTCAAGGCTGAGGTCGACTTAACAAAAGAAGAGCTTATCACTAAAGCTCAAACAAGTTTGAAGGAACATAATATCGAGATGGTCATTGCTAACTTAGTCAATAAACCAAATCAAGGTTTTGCTAGTGAAACAAATACTGTAATTGTTATTTCTAAGAATACCAAACCAATTGAAATTTCATTGTTAAGTAAAAGAGAACTTTCTCGAGAGATTTTCAATTTAATTAAACAAATCAAATGATTTGGAATAAAAAAGATAATTTCTCTAAACAAAAAGAGTTAAAAACTACCATAATACAAGTTTTTGCAAATTTCAGTTTCATATAGGAGAAATAGTCAAAATGGCAGATAGGACTCCCTTCCTAGTGATAAATCCAAATGCTGAGGATAAACGACTAGGAAAGAAATTAGATAAAATTTTAGCTATTGCTAACGATACCTTCGGTGATTTTTCTTATGAATTAACAACAAAGGTGGGTGATGGCATACCCATCGCAAGAAAGGCTGTCGAAGAAGGATATAAGACTCTTATCTCTGTAGGTGGAGATGGAACCTTAAATGAAGTTGTTAATGTTGCTGCAAAAACAGATTTGAAAATTGGAATGGTTCCTGGTGGAAGTGCTTGTGATTCATTCAAAACTCATGGTATACCTAGGAATTTTAAGCGTGCTTTCGAAATAGTTTCCGAAGGTTATTATGAACGATTTCCAGTTGGTTTAGCAAAAGGTGATCGGGAAAGATATTTCATAGAAATGGTTAATGGAGCATTTATTGGTCGAGCTTCTGCTGATTTAGCTGATAGATTCGCGTGGACCCATAATGAAATAGGTTATGGTTATGCTGCCATTAGAACTGCACTTGAATTCAAACCAATCCCTACAAAAGTAACTATAGATGATAAAATTATTACTGAAGGTAATTTAGCAGTGGTTGCAGTAAGTTTAACTGATGTTATCAGTGATTTTGAAATCATTCCAGGAAATAATCCTCGTATAGGCGATTTTGGGATTATTATAGGAAAGGATCTTTCAAAATGGAAACTTGTTAAACAGTTACTACGATCAATTAATGGTAAACATTTATCTCATAAATCAATTGAATTGTACCGAGGGAAACATGTTATCATTGAAAGTGAGACACCTCACATGTGGGAATCCGAAGGTGAAGTCGCTTCTCGAAATTCAAATCGAATGGAAGTCACCTATATTCCTGATGCTGTCAATCTTATTATACCAAAAGGATGGCAATATGGCATGCGAAAGAAAGAACGTGCAAAAGAGAAAAATAAAGTTATGAAAAAACTTCCACCTTATGTTTAATTTCTTTCTATTTTCATAAAAGTCTGGTAGAAGATTTCTCCCTTGCACCAAGCCATTCAAGAAGAAAGAATGAAATATAGGAAATAAGCATTAAAATTACCCCTATAACACTAGCAGCTCCAAATAAACGGACACTTCGCAATCGATATAGTACCACTGTTAAAGTTGCTACACTATCATTTAAGGTAGCAAAAAAATTCACAACAGTAAATTCACTAATACTTAATCCTAAAGCAAAGGCAAAACCAGCAAGAAATGATTTGAATAACAGTGGGAAATAGATTTTCCAGAATTTATAACCGAATTTTGCTCCTAATATTCTTGCTGAATCAATAATCTCAGGATCAATAGTATTCAACCCATTCAGTAATGCTCGAGTGATAAATGGATATCCTAGTAATCCTTGACTTATAATTATGAAAACCCAAGGATTGTTTGCAAAGAAATTTGAAGTAATAAATGTTTGAGTTATGCCCAGAGAGAGAGTTGCAGAAGAAATGGTTAATGGTAAATAAGTTAGCATTTCAATTGATATAGTTGTTTTTTTGTATCTCCTTTCTCCAATAACAATAACAGTTATTATAGCTAAAATACTAGCAAATAATGCAGAACCTATTGCAAATTTCAAAGTATTCACTATAGCACTACCAACACCTATTCTAGCTGCTGAGCTTATATCATCTGAAAACAAACCTTTGAAATTATTAACAAACGTAGATGAATATGGATCCCAAAAAGAATTTACGATAATACTTATCAGAGGAGCAAGTTCCAGCAAAAGCCCCAGTAAAAGTATAATCATTAGAAAAATATTGGTTGGCTTCTTAAAAAATCGTTTTTTGATTTTTTCTTGAGGAAAAACTTCGGTAGTGATTGTTTTTTCTTTTCTTGATTTTTTTCGCATAAAAAGTAAATAACCAATAACAACTGCTATTGTTACTAAAATTTGGAGTAATGCTAATATCGATGCAATATTAGGTTCGCTCTCAAAATATTCAGCAAAAATTTGTGTTTCAATTGTTCTAGCACCAAAAGTTAAATTTTCAGCTCCTAATATGAGGACAATACCATAACTCATAAAACAAAATAGAAAGGTTAGAATTGATGCTGATAAGATAGGTGTTAGAAAGAGAGGTAAGTATAGTCTAAATAGTAAATGGAATTTTTTACTACCAAGTGTTTTAGCAGCACTAATGAGATTCTTATCAAAATTCTGATAATAAGCTGAAAGATAATGAACTACTAATGGGATATTATAAAATGCATGAGCTAAAATAATGGATAATATTGGTAATCCAAATAATCCATTTCCACCAAATAGTGAAATAAATCCCATGCCTACTAAAACTGTTGGTAAGACAAAAGGAACGGTGAAGAAGGTCAGTAGAATCTTCTTTCCTCTAAAATCATATTTTCCAAAGAAATAACCAATAGGAATGCCTATAGCTAAAGAAATGATTGTACTAAGCAAAGCCTGGGACAAGGTAAAAGCAAAAATTTTGTAATAATAACCATCTGTTAGAACTGTACGAAGATAGCTAAAAGTGAATCCTTCTTCACCTCTAAAACCTGAAATTAATACAGAAACAACCGGGAAAAATAGGAAGAGACTGATAAGCAGTATGGGTAATAATATACCTAAAATGCGTACTGCTTTTGTTCCAGTTGTGGTCATTGCCATACTTTATACCAGCTAGTTTTTATTACCCTATTATATTACCCAGTAATAAATTTTAAACATTAGTTTCAAATTAATTAATTTACCTAAAATTATTAGCAAAGGTAATTAATTCAAAAGGCAATCAATAACTAAAACTAGGATTTGCTATTAATGCATCAAATAGAAGTTCGTAATATAAGTAAAAAATTCGAAGATAGCATCGCTATCAAGAGTATTAGTTTTAATCTTGAGAAGGGAGAACTTCTAACATTGTTAGGTCCTAGTGGGAGTGGTAAAACTACTATTTTACGATTAATTGCTGGCTTGATTGAAACTGATGAGGGACAAATCCTGGTTGATAATGTTGATGTTTCAAAAACACCAACTGAAGATCGGAATATTGGTTTTGTATTTCAATCCTATGCTCTTTTTCCTCATTTAACAGTTGTTGAAAACATTGCTTTTGGTTTGGAAACAAGAAAATGGTCAAAGGAAGAGAAAACTAAACGTGTAAAGGAGTTACTTGAATTGGTAGGTTTGACGGGTAAAGGTAAGCGTTATCCACGAGAGTTAAGTGGTGGGGAAAGATCGCGTGTTGCTCTTGCTCGAGCGTTGGCACCAAATCCTTCTTTGTTACTTTTAGATGAACCTTTATCAGCATTAGACATGTCCCTAAAAGAGAATCTTAGAGATGCAATTAGAAGTATTCAACAAAAAGTAAAAGTTTCTACAATTTATGTGACTCATGATCAAAAAGAAGCTATGGAAATCTCAGATAGGATTATAATTCTTAATCAAGGAGAAATAATTGAAATTGGCACTCCTCAAGAATTATATTTGAAGCCAAAAACGAAATTCACTGCTTCGTTCTTAGGAGTATCAAACATTTTAGAAGGTAAAATTATTTCAAAACAAACCTATAAGCAATTTGAAACCTCTATAGGTATTTTTGATATACCTGAATTACCTGAAAAGCATGATGATTATTTAGCAATAGCAATATTTCCTGAGCATATTTCTATATCAAAAAAGAAACAAAACAACAAAAATGAATTTCCAGGTGAAGTTATAAAAACTAGTTTTGGTGGTTCAGTAATAGAATTAGTAGTTCGAATAGACAAAATTAATTTTGAAATAAAATTAATAAGTTCTCAAGAAAATCAAAGTTTTGAAAAGAATGATCAGGTCTATATCACAATACCTACTTCATCAATTATTGTTTTAAAAGAATAGAATAAAGTAGAAGGTTCAACACCTGCTACTAGTAAAATTTATACTCTGAACAATTGAAGAGCTTCTATTTCACTAACTCCTTTTATGCCTTGCAAAATTTCTTCAAGTTGATCTTGTAACCCATCTTGCTCAGCAAAATTAATATCTACAACTAAAGCTACCAAACCAAAAGCAATTGGTCTTTCACCACTAGCAGTGATTTTCATGTCTTCAGGTAATGCTTTAATAATTCGTTTTTTTATTGTTTCAGGTTTGATTGAAGGATCTTCTGGAAGTATTTTATAAGTTCCAACTATTCTTGCCATGTTTTTTACAGCTCCATTTTTTAATTTGATATTTTTATTTCTAATTTTGCCCGTAATTAAAGGACTTAATATTCTTTTGGATAGCTATTTTTTCTCGAGAGGAACGATGGTGATAGTAATTTTTATTCCATCTATATTATCATTAATAGTTATACCTTCTTTCTTTGAACCAAATTTGAACTTGGTTGTTAAGGTTTCTGTTTTAATATATTCTTCCCATGCTTCAATTGCTACTTTAGTTTCTTCATCACATTTGATATATAATTCAATATTTTGTGTATATTCTAAATCAGCTTCTTTTCTCATAGTTTGGATTCTACGGATAATGTCTCTTGCAAGACCTTCTTGTATAAGTTCTTGTGTTAATTCAGTTTTGATAAAAACTTGTCCATTATTAAAGGAGGCATCAACATATCCTTCTTTACCACTAGTAATGATTTCAGTGTGCTCAGGTAGAACATCAAAAGTTCCTTCTGTTGTTTTCAATAAAAATTTCTTCTTGGTTCTTAGATCTTCGGCTGCTTGTTTTGCCTTATCACCAGAAAGATTCTTTAAAGCTTCACCAACAGCAGGGGCATTCTTCTTGAATGCTGGTCCTAAGATTTTGAAATCAGGCTTAAAGGAATAATCAACCATACCAGTAAGTTCTGTGAGCATTTTTACTTCCTTTACATTAAGTTCTTCTTTAATTTCAGGTAAGAATTGGTTAGCCATTTTTTGATGGTTTTTTGAACAAACAATAATTAGTTCTTGAACAGGTATCCTTACTTTGATTTTAGCATCAGTTCTAGCAGCTCTACCAGCTTTAACAATATCAATGCTTAAATCCATAGCTGCTTCAAGTTTTTTGTTAACTTTAGAAGTATCTTCAGTTGGGAAAGCTTCAAAATGAACACTGAGATATTTTTGTTTCTCAGCTCCTTTATGTAGGTTGGTTACTAAGTTTTGGTACATTTCTTCTGCAGTGAAAGGTATAAATGGCGCTAAAATCTTGGTCAATGTAACAAGTGTCTCATATAAGGTAATCAAAGCATCTGTTTTATCCTTAGTAATTTCAGAACTCCAAAATCTCTTTCGAGAACGCCTAATGTACCAATTACTTAAATCTTCAACTACAAATTGATCAATTGCAAATGTTGCTTTATGAGCTTGGAAATCATCCAAACTTGTTTTTACTTCAGTTGCTAAAGTATTTAATTTTGAAATTAACCAACGATCAAGTTCAGATCTACTTTTTAGATCACTATCGATTTTTCGCGGATCAATATTATCGATGTTAATATTTGTTACGAAGAAATAATACACATTCCTTAAAGTATCAAAGAATCTCATTTTAGTTGTTTTAATAATATCAGCAGAAAATCTTGTGGGATTCCAAATAGGTGAGGTAAAGAAATACCATCGCATTGGATCAGCTCCAATTATATCATATACATCTGATGGTTTTACCACATTCCCAATATGTTTGCTCATCTTAATGCCTTTTTGGTCTAACACATGGCCCATTGTCAAACAATTCAAATAAGCTGGTTTATCAAAGAGAGCTGTACTAATAGCTAATAGTGTATAAAACCAACCTCTTGTTTGATCAATTGCTTCTGTGATAAAATCGATTGGAAAATGCTCCTCGAATTCTTTAGTGTATTCAAATGGACAGTGCCATTGGGCAAATTGAGACGAACCTGATTCATACCAACAATCAATAACAAAAGGTTCTCGGACCATTTTTTTATTGCATTTTGAACAGTAAAGGTCAATTTCATCAATCCATGGTTGATGAAGCTCGAAATCTTCTGGTAAATCTTTTTTCATAAAAGTTAAGAGTTCTTCAACACTGCCAATACATTCTGTATGACCACATGAGCAGATCCAAATAGGTAATGGTGTTCCCCAAAATCGTTCTCTACTTAAAGCCCAATCAACAATATTATCAAGAAAG
Organism: Candidatus Gerdarchaeota archaeon; assembly: GCA_016840905.1. Next base: position 11,033 of record JAEORM010000020.1, read on the forward strand.
TCACCAAATCTACCATGTTTGAGATGATTAGGCACCCAATTAATTTGTTCATTTGTTGCTAGAATTTGTTCACGTAATGTGCTCATACGAATAAGCCATGCTTCACGAGCATAATACATAGTTGGTGTTTTACATCGCCAACAGAAACCACTGGTATGTTTTTCTATTTTTTCAGTTACTAAACGATTCTCATCTCGTAAATATCTGATAATATGTTTGTCAGCATCTTTGATAAACATACCAGCCCAAGGAGTGATTTCTTCTTTGAATTTACCATTACCTTCCACTGGTTGAAGGAAGGGTAAATTCTTAATTTGAGCCAATTCATAATCATCAGGACCAAAAGCAGGTGCTGTATGAACAATACCTGTGCCTTCTTCAGTACTAACAAACTCACCTGTTACAACTCGGAAACCATTCTTTTGATCTTTTGGAGCTAATTTTGCATAAGGAATAAGTTGTTCATATCTCATTTCTTCGAGATCTTTACCTTTCATTTCCTTTATAATTTTGTAATCTATTTTACCAATAATGGCTGGAATCCGATCTTTAGCTAAATAATAAAATTCACCATCAACTTCGATCTTAGCATATTTGATTTTCTCTCCTACCGCTAATCCAACGTTTGAAATAAGTGTCCAAGGTGTAGTAGTCCAAGCTAAAAAGTAAGTATTTGGTTCACCTACTACTGAGAATTTTATTGTTATAGAAGGATCATCTGTTTCTTTCAGACCTTGTGAATATTCATGACTGCTTAGAGTCACTTCACAACGTGGACAGGAAGGAATAACTTTGTGACCTTTAATCAATAATCCTTTTTTCCATAATTCTTTAAGACTCCACCAAACAGATTCAATATAGTAATCTTCCATAGTAATATAGGCATGATCCATATCAATCCAAAAACCTACTTTTCTGGTCATTTCTTCCCATTCATTAACATATTTCATAACAGATTTCCTACATCGATTGTTGAATTCCTTAATGCCATATTCAACAATTTCAGGTTTGGAATTTAGACCTAATTCTTTTTCAACTTCGATTTCAACAGGTAAACCATGACAATCCCAACCACCAATAAGAGGAGAAATAAAGAAACCATTCATTGTTTTATATCGCAAGTAAAGATCCTTTAAGCATCTTGTTAAGACATGACCTACATGTGGTAAACCATTAGCAGTAGGTGGACCTTCCAAGAAAATATATTTTTTATTATTTTTTCTATCTACTCTTAATTTGTGGAAAACATCTTCTTTATCCCAGAAATTCAAAATTTGATTTTCGATATCTGGTATTTGAACAAATGTTTTGACTTCTTTGAAAATTGGCATTCTATTTACCTCATTATTTAAAATAAACTTTTTAATTAGACTACTATCTCTCGAAAATCTTTAGTGACTTTAAAGATTTTTTCATTGAATAGTTTTCAAAAAATAAAACAATTCTTCCGAAATTATTATGAAATCAAAGAACATACCATTTACTTATGTCAGAAAATTCCGTTACACCAGAATCTGATGATCAACAATCAACTGAATTAGAACAATCCATCAAAGAAAAGAAAGTCAATTGGCGTTCTTTTATTAAGGTTAGTGGGTTTACAATAACTTTTACAGCAATTTCAATTTTGCTTATTACTATAGGTTTAATATTATTCTATAAAACTGAAGCTGTTTTAAGAACTAATGTTGGTTTTTGGATGATTCTAGCAGGTGTGATTGTTTTTCTATTAACTGTGATTCTAGGTTTTGAAAAAATAGACTATTAATTTCATTGATTTTCTCATTTTTTGTAATCTTTTTCAGACCAAGAGGACATACGAATATTCTCACTTTTACAATTGGGGCAAGCTGTTCGTTGGTAGATCAACCCGTCTTCTTCTTTAGAAATATACTCAGCTTCTGCAAATCTGTTATTACAATCATTACAGATATAAACATCTGGTCTCCAAACATCACTTTCTGGTTTCTCTTTGTTAGGCAACTTTTTTTCACCCAATTAGTTATTATATCTTGCACTAAAAGTATTAATACCTTTTGTGGCTAATAAATTGAAATACTAGCTGTTCTTTTTAAAAGATAAATAATTCTTTTTAAAGCATTATTACATTAGAAGTTTGAATAATACTTTTATATATGATAATAATTTTATTGAAGAAGAAATTCAAAAAGTCCTAAAAGATACTAAAGATTTGCTAGGAGTTGCATAACTACCATGTCTGTTTGGCGCAACAAAATAAATAGAACAATACTTATCTCATCAATATTCTTTGTGTTGATATTAGCAATTATAATCTTATTTGCTGTCTTTCCATATCAAGATAAACCGACTACTGGTTTAAACTGGGTCTTTAAACCCTGGGCTTGGGTATGTGTTATAGGGTTCCTATTTTGGGGAATTTACTTTAATTCTGTTTTATTAGTCGGTAGTATTCGTGAGAAAATGAATGCTCTACCAGGTTGGACTGAAATGGTCATTTGTATGCTTTTAACCACTCTCCCAGCTATATTTATTGGGTACCTAGCTAATTACAGCATACCTGATGATCCACCAATGGCTGATAATTTAGTTAATGTACTTAAATGGGTACCATTCTTTATTACTCTTGGTGGGGTTATTCTCATAACTCTTTGGGTTCTCTTATCCAAAACTTCTCGAGATGAAACCACAGCAGCTAGAACTTAAGGAAGAACTTTTTTCCTTTTTCACTTTTATTACTCATTTTTTTAGTTCTATTAGTATTAAAAAGGGCTATTACTTTTCACTCTTTAGGTAAAACTTATTTATACAAAGAAAAACATTTTGACATGTAAGGCAAAAAACCCTCAAAAAAGGTCCAGCAATATACTAAAAAATTTACTCTTTCGATTGGACCAAGCCCCCATAAAATTTCATGAATATAATCATCATCTTCATGATTATTGATGAAATTTGATTTTTTCATTGGAAAAGAATGGGGACATACAAGGAAAATTTGCTTTGATAAAAAAACGATTAAGAAAAACTTAGGAAAAAGGTGAAAACTATGTCACATGATTCCGGCGAAAGACGACAATATATTGATTTGGAAAGTAAAGCTTTGATAAAATATTCATTTCGAAACCAGAAATTCGAAATAATAGTTGATCCTGAAGCAGCGTTAAATTACAAGAAGGGTGAAGATATCCCCATAAATGAAATTGTCGAAGGATTTGTAGTCTTTCATAATGCCACAAAAGGGGAAAAAGCTTCTGAAGTTATTCTCGAACAGATTTTTGATACTACTGATGAAGCAGAAATTGTAAAAATAATCCTCGAAAAAGGAGCTTTACAATTAACACAAAACCAACGCAAAGAGCTTTTGAAAGAAAAGATTGATGAAATTATAAATTTCATTCATGTTCATTGTATTAATCCACAAACAAATAAACCACATCCACCTGCAAGAATTGAATCTGCAATGGATGAAGCCGGGGTAAATATTGATTTTGTTTTACCCGCTGATAAACAAGCAAAAGCTATCATTAAGCAAATCCAAACTATTATTCCCATAAAATTGGAATCTGTTGTCCTTGCAGTAAAAATAGCCCCTGATTTTACAGGTCCAGCTTATGGTATTGTTTCTGGTGCTGGTGAATTATTAGAGGACCAATGGGGCAATGATGGTTCTTGGTATGCAAAGGTTGAAATGCCTTCTGGAAAACAAGCTGATTTTCTTGATAAAATCAATCAATTGACAAAAGGCAATGCTGAAGTTAAAATTATTGAAAGAAAAAGTGAATAAAATAAGAAACGGTGAAAAAAGAAATGCCTATTTTAATTAATGACCGATCCATGGTGACTCCAGGAGAAGTTATTGCTGAAGGGGATTATACGATAGGTCCTAATGTTTACAGGAGTAATAAGCAAGTAATCTCTCAAGTCATCGGATTAGTTACAATAAAGGATAATAATATTAGTGTTGTATCCTTAAAAGGGAAATATATTCCAAGAGTTGGTGATCTTGTTATTGGTAAGGTTACTGATGCATCACTTAATTCATGGACCGTTGATATCTCAAGTCCATATCCTGGAATATTGAAGCCATCTTCATCATTAGATAAAAGATTTGATCCAGTAAAAGATCAAACCAGAAAAATCTTTGATGTAGGTGATGTAATTGTTGCTAAAGTATTTTCATTTGATAGAACACGTGATCCAGTACTTACTCTTAGAGATGGCAATCGTTCACAATCAACACCATATTTAGGTAAGCTTGTAGGTGGTCGAGTTGTTGATGTCAGTCCTTCAAAAATACCACGACTTATTGGTCGAAGAGGAAGCATGATTTCAACTATTAAGCAATACACTAACAGTCGAATGATTGTTGGACAAAACGGTCGAGTTTGGTTTAAAGGTAATTCCTTTGAGGAAGAATATCTCGTTCTTCAAGCAATAGAAAAAATCGATCGAGAAGCACATACAACAGGGCTTACTGATAGAGTGAAAGAATTCTTAGAAGAAGCTAAGAAAGAAATGATGAAAAATAAACCTGATGAAGTGAAGAAGGAGGAACCCCAAAAATAATGGGGATTTCATTTGAATCAATAATGATTATATTTGGTGAAAAAAATGTCAGATAATAAAGAAGAAGTTGTTTTAATAACTAAGGATGGCATTCGACATGATGGTCGTAAAAAAGATGATTTAAGAAATATCTCTTTTGAAGTCGGTGTCTTAGATCAAGCAGATGGTTCTGCATTAATTGAATGGGGTAAGAATAAAATCTTGGCAGCTGTTTATGGTCCAAGAGAGTTACATCCCAAACATATGGCTCTTCCTGATAGAGCATTGATTAGATGTGAATATCGAATGGCTACCTTTTCGGTTTCTGATCGAAAAAGTCCTGCTCCAAAACGAAGAGAAAAAGAAATATCCAAAATTCTAGGCGAAGCTCTAGAACCAGCAATATTTAACTATCTCTATCCTAGATCTGTTATTGATGTTTTTATTGAAATATTACAAGCAGATGGTGGATCACGAGTAGCTTCAGTAACTGCTGCTTCATTAGCATTAGCAGATGCTGGTGTTCCAATGAGAGATTTGGTAGTCGGTTGTGCTGCAGGAAGATTAGGCGATTATGTTGTCCTAGATCTTGATGATGTTGAAGATAAGGAAGGAGAAGGCGATTTACCTTTAGCTTATTTACCTCAACTTGATCAAATAGTGTTATTACAATCAGATGGTACCTTCACTGCTCCTCAATTTAAGGAAGCTTTAGATATGCTTATTCCAGCTTGTAAGAAAATCTACGAAAAACAACGTGCTGCTCTAACTACAAAATATTCACGAATAACTGAAGAAGTTGTTGACACACTAGAAGATACAGAAGAAAAACATCTTGACCAAGCAGAAACAAAGCAACCTGTAGAAGAAAAGAAGGTTGATGATAAAAAACCTGAAGACAAGAAAACAGACGAAAAGAAATCTGTTGAGAAGAAAGATGAAGTAAAGGATTCAAAAGCAGATGAAACAAAAGCTTCTGCAAAGGATTCCAAGAAAGCTACTGAAAAAACAGAAGCTCAAGATGATAAAAAGAAGGAGAAAAAACCTTCCTCTAAAAAGAGAGAATCAAAGAAACCTACCTCTGAGCCAAAAGAGGCGGAGAAGAAATAATCCCGGAGGACAAAAACAATGGGTAATACAGGTTTAATTAGTATAGTAGAACGCGAACACGTGAAATCACTCTTAGATCATGGTAAGAGAATTGATGGAAGACGATTTGATGAATTTAGAAAAATAGTAATAATACCGGGTTATATCCCCAAAGCTGAAGGTTCAGCAATAGTCAAAATAGGTCGATCAAAAGTTATTGCTGGTGTTAAAGCTCAAATGGGTGAACCTTTTGAAGATACTCCAGATGAAGGTGTAGTAACAGCTACAGTCGAATTGATACCAATTGCTTCACCAAGCTTTGAATCAGGTCCTCCCAGAGAAAACGCAATTGAACTTGCACGTGTAACTGATAGACCAATCCGTGAATCAAATTGTGTAAACAATGATTCACTTGTTGTTGTTCCAGGCAAAACAGTTTGGGTACTTTTCATTGATATCTATGTATTAGATCATGATGGTAATCTTTTTGATGCCTGTGAATTAGCTGCATTAGCTGCTTTAAGAAACACTCAACTCCCTAATGTAAAAGTAACTACTGATGAACAAGGTAACGAGGAACTTGAAATCTTAGAAACAACTCATCCTTTAAAATTAGATTATTTACCAATCAGCTGTACATTTGCCAAAATTGGTGACAATTTAATTGTTGACCCAGTTTTGAAAGAAGAAAGCATCCAAGATGCTCGTATAACTCTTGCATTCACAGAAGAAAACAAGATTTGCTCAACCCAAAAAGGAGAATCTGGTACATTTAGTCTTGATGAAATCAAAAAATGTATTGATATTGCATCAGAAAGAACGAAAGAAATAAGAACTAAATTGGATGAATTCACAGACATAAAGGGTAATCCTTGGTCTGATGACAAATAAAAATCTTAAAGCAATAAGAGGCGATAATCTTTGACAAGAAGAACTAAGAAAGTAGGAACAACTGGTCGTTTTGGTCCACGTTATGGTTCACAGCTAAAGAAACGATTCCTAAAAATCGAAGATAGTACAAATGCAACTCATAAATGTCCAAACTGTGCTACTCCAGCAGTGAGTAAAAAATCAGTTGGAATTTGGGAATGCAAAAAATGCAATTTAACCTTTGCCGGTGGTGCCTGGATTCCTGTAACTCCATCTGGACAAACTGCTGTTAGAACTGCATCGAGTTTGGAAGAACAACGACTTGAGAAGTCTAAGAAATGACAGAACGAGAAATTGCTCCATTTGATAAATTTGTCTTAACTACTTCAAGGAAACCCAGCCAAAGAACACGATCATTCGTACGTGATTTGGTAAGGGTTATCCCTTGGTCCTTTCATTTTACAAGAGGTTCCTGTAGTTTAGATGAACTCTCAGATGAGATCAAAGCATTAGGTATCAATAGATTGCTAATTCTATATGAAAAGAAAGGGAATCCAAGTCTAATAAAATTCTATAAGTTAGTTGATGAAAAACTTGTGGAACGAGATTATCGTGTCAGAATAAAAGGTATCAGTTTAGCTAGAGAATTAAAAAGAGGACGATCAGTTTTTACTCAAGAATCAAAGTTTCGAGTAATAAATCATTGTGAGTCCGAATTTGGCGAACAACTTTATACAATGCTTTCTTTATTCTTCAATTTTGAGCGTACAAGAGAATTACCTCGAGACCCTAATTTCAAAGGTATAGCCATATCCCTTTCTGATGATAGGAACAGTCACATTATTATTGATTTCCAACAAATAGAAACAAAAGAAATGATTGGTCCAAGAATTACCGTTTCCGATGTTTTCTTAGGAAAGAAAGGAGAAGTCATTCGTTCATTAATAGCTGCAATAGGATTAGGCAAAAGACGTGAAAGGAAATCAAGAGATTCAGATAATAGCTGAATAAAGTATTGGTGAAATGGTTTGTCATTAGATTTAGAAGAAGAATCTTCGAATGAAGAGGAACTAAATTTCTATTCTGAATTAATTATTACTACAATAAATACAAAAATCCTTGATGCAGTCTATGAAGCTATTTATCCTGAAACGACAGTAGTGATTTCATCTCGAGGAAGAACATCAATAGAAATACAAGATACTAATAAACTCATTTTGAAGTTCTTCGCAACAGATTTTATCTCCTTAAGAGCAATGATAGGATCTTATCTTCGATGGGTAGACGCAGCGATATCTTCAATATTAACAAAATAGCTAATTTAGTAAGAGTACCTATTACTATTAACAATCCATCCAAGACAAAAGATTTAAAATATAAAGTTAAATCAAAACAAATAAAAATAGATAATATGAATTTGTCCTAGAAGGAATTTACAATGACACACGGTTCAGTACAAAAAGCCGGAAAAGTAAGAAATGCTACTCCTAAAGTAGAACAGAAAAAACATCTTTCTCTTTCTCCACGGCTAAAAAATAAACATAGATATCACAAAAGGTATGTAAAGGGTATTCTAGCAGGCCAACAAAAAGGCTCACGTGGAAGAAGGTAGATTAACCTACCTTTTTATAATATTATTTCTTTACTACCCTTTGCCCTAGTTATTAAAAAGCAATTTTTTAAAGTTCAAAAAATAGTTTTAATATCTTGTTAATAGATGACTTCTAGAAAGGTATCTACAAGGAAGAATGTTATTCTTGGTCAAAGAAGCATGTCGAGTAATTATTGATCTTATCATGGAAAATCCCCCAAAAACAGCTAATGATCTTGCTAAAATAAAGAGTGCGGTAGCTAAAACATATTCTTTATCAGAATTTCCTAGAAATAGTGATATTTTACAAGCTGCAGATGATGACGAAAGGGATTTTCTTTTACCAATTCTTGTTAAAAAGCCCAGTAGAACCATGTCTGGAGTTGCAGTGGTTGCTGTTATGAGTAAACCTTTGCCTTGTCCCCATGGAAAATGCACTATGTGCCCTGGTGGTGTTGAACAAAATAGTCCTCAATCATATACAGGTTTTGAGCCTGCAGCTATGCGAGGGAAAATGTATGATTACGATTCTAAAAGGCAAGTAAAAGCTCGATTACAACAATTAGAAGCTATAGGTCATAATACCACTAAAATTGATTTAATCTTGATGGGAGGTACCCTACCAGCTGCTCCTTTAGAATACCAAGAATCTTTCATAAAAGGTTGTCTAGATGGCATTACAAATAAAGATTCGAAAACTATTGAAGAAGCAATACAATTTGCTGAAACTAGTGAGAGAAGATGTATAGGGATAACCGTTGAATCTCGCCCTGACACTTGTTCACTACAGAATTTAAGGCAATTATTGGATTGGGGAATAACTCGAGTTGAGATAGGAGTTCAAATACTAAACGATAGCGTTTATGAAAGAATTAATAGAGGTCATACAGTTCAAGACGTTGCTAATGCATTCAAATACTTGCGAGATTTAGGCTTGAAAATAACTGCTCATGTGATGGTTGGTTTACCTGGTATCTCGTGGGAAGAAGAATTAGCTAGTTATAAAAGATTAATGAGCGATCAACAATTCATACCTGATGAATTGAAAATTTATCCCTTAATGTTAATGGAGAATACTAAACTATATGATGAATATTTAGCTGGGAAATATGAACCATTAACTCATGAGGAGACCGTAAAAAGGGTAGCAGAATTTAAAGCTAATACTTTGCCAAGTATTCGGATAAAACGCATTTTACGTGATATACCTGCAACAAGGGTTTTCGCAGGCCCCAAGAAAAGCGACTTGAGAGAACATGCTCAAAGGTATTTAGAGGAAACTGGCAGAAAATGTCAATGTATTCGATGCCGAGAAGTGGGGCATATGCAGATGAAAGGAATCAGTCCTTCAGTAAAAGATATTGAGTTAGTAAAAAGGGAGTATAATGCTTCGTTTGGTAAGGAAATCTTTCTTTCATATGAAGATACTTCTCAAGATATCATTCTTGGATTTCTTAGATTACGTCATCCCTCAAAGGATAAAATTATAGCTGCAGTTCCTGATAATGCTCCATTTTCAATTATTCGTGAATTACATATTTATGGGTCTGTTGTTGGTATAGGTGAGACAGCTGGAGAGACAACCAATTGGCAGCACAAAGGATATGGTACCAAATTAATAACTGAAGCTGAAGAATTAGCAAGGGATATGGGAAGTGAAATGATTCTAGTAACAAGTGGTATTGGTGTTAGAGAATATTATGCCAAAAGGGGTTTCGTTCATTTATTACCCTATATGGCTAAAAAATTGTAATGTTACTTGAAGAATGCAAGTAAGCTATCTCTATATTGAGCTGGTTGTTTAAAGCCTAGTAAATTCAGAATTGTCGAAGCAACATTACTTAAACCTGGATTTTCCAAATCAATAGAAATTTCATATTCAGAATTCCAATTTTTATCAATTATCCAAAACCCAACAGGATTTAATGAATGTGAAGTTTTTGGTGAACCATCTGGGAATTTCATTTCTTCACAATTACCATGATCAGCTGTCACAATAGTAATACCATTCAATGAATTTACTGTATCAATTAATTCTTTAACACACTCATCAACAATTTGAACTGCTTTTATAGCTGAATCAAGAATACCTGTATGCCCTACCATATCTCCGTTAGCGAAATTTACTCTAACAAATTTAAATTTACCACTTTTTAATGCTTCAATTGTTCTTTGACAAACTTCTTTAGCTTTCATCTCAGGATATGTAGGGATCATTTCATTTGGATCAGATTTAATTTCAACGTACTGCTCTTTTTCTCGACAGATATACCCCGATCGATTACCATTCCAGAAATATGTTACATGTCCAAATTTATGTGTTTCAGCAATAGCAAATGAATTAATGTCATTTGCACAACAATAATCAGAAAGAATGTCCTTAATATCAGGCGGATAAACAAGATATTTTTTAGGGATATGTTCATCACCATCGTATTCAACAAGACCAACATAATTTACTTTCGGATAGAATTCTCTGTCAAATTTATCAAAATCCTTCTGTTCAAAAGCTTTCGTAATTTGGATTGCTCGGTCACCACGAAAATTAAAATTAATAACTAGATCATTATCTTTGATTTTTCCTACAGGTTCACCTTTTGAATCAACTATTACGAAAGGAGGTAAAATTTGATCATTCTTCTCAGGAAAACATTTGCGTGCATGTTCTATTGCTTCTTCAGCTGAATGATAGTATCCTTTATACCCATTTGTTAATTCTTCTTGATTTACTTTCCCTAACACATGAGCAAACCAACCCCGTTGAACAATTTTCCAATTGGATTCATAGCGATCCATGGTCACAACCATTCTTCCCCCTCCAGAAGCAATCAAATATTTATAAGTGGGATTTTTTTCCATAATCTCTTCTAAAACTACTTCTAAAGGTCTAACATAATCTAATGCAGACCTCTCAGGAACATCTCTTCCATCCGTTAAAATATGAAGTCTAACAGAAGATATACCAGAAGAAGCTAATCCTCTTATTAAGCTAAATAGTTGCTGCAAATTACTATGAACATTGCCATCTGATAGAAGTCCAATTAAATGAGCAGTGCTTTTTTTCTTTTTAACTTCTGAAGTCAATTTCTCCCACATTTCTGATTGAAACAAACTACCACTACTAATGGCTTTATCAACCAATTTAACACCTTGATCATAGATTTGCCCAGCCCCCAATGCATTATGACCCACTTCACTGTTGCCCATATCATAATCAGAAAGCATACCAACAGCTTTTCCATGAGCTTGTAGTTTACAGAAAAGATTCTTATCTTTACAGTCTTTAGTGATTTGGGCTAATGTACTAGGCTTAGCAAGAAAAACAGCGTTTCCATTGTCTTCAGGACCTAATCCAACACCATCCATTATTATTAATAAAATAGGTCCAGATCTACCATGAAAGGTGGATAATTTTTCTAATTTGTACATTATTCGATCCTCAGAAGTTAAATTTCAACATATTTTAGTTCCTTCTAGTAAATTCTACAATCACTGCAATAAATTTTATCACAAAATAGGAAAGTTTTAGTATTAAAGAGAAGCATTCTACAAACAAAAGATTAGTCTTTGTTCTAAACTATACTTTTTTAATTGAAAGAAATAAAATAAAGTTAGTATTATATTTATAATGTTAAAATACTCTTATATAATGAGGATAGTGAAATGACTGAGGAAAAGGCAATAAAAATACACGAATTAACCTTATCGGTCAGTCCACTTTCTGGAACAGATGTTTTTGATGTAATGTCTTCTTTAAGAAAGGATGTTGACAAACTCAAAGAGTTCCTGGAATCTTATGATATACAAGAAGGTATCGAGCTTAGCTGGTATGAAAATAATGCTGCGATAAGAATAACTGAAATAACTCCACCACTAAGTCCAGATGAACTTGCTACCTATGACATCAGTGAACCCAAAGTAGTTACCCTTCGAACAGAAGACGATATGTTATTTAATACGATACTTATAGTTGACATTTCAAAATCAATGAACGGTCGCGATCTTGAAGTAAATAATGTAAAATCAGCTGTAGAAAAGATAAGGTCTGTTTTTTCATTTGATAATTTAAATCCATTTCTTGAGCAATTTAAAGAAGGAAATAACGTCACAAGAAAAGCTGGAGCAATTTTTGCAGGGCTTCTATATCTTAGTGAAAAAACAAGACTTGCGAAAGGTGAAATTATCAGTATTATTACTTTTGCTGATAAAGCAGAAGCACTCAATTTAGAAGCAAAAGAATACGTAGTTACCGATACTAAAAGCCAAAAAGTATTGAATCGTATGGCAAAATTAATGCTTGAAGAAGTAGATGAAAAAACTGGTATGGCAACAAATATGGCAAATGCAATAGAGAAATGCGAACGAATAGTTAATGCTATACCTAAAAATAAACGAAAACAACCGATGATGGTAATACTTCTAACAGATGGATTTGATACTAGTCAAAAAGTAAAGGAAGCAGTAATGAACCTCTTTGCAGAAAACGAGAATATTATTTTACATGCAGTAGGGTTAGGTCCTTATGTAAATAAAAAAGAATTACTCGAGATAAGTCGATATTGTGGGGGAGAATTATTCATGCCAGATAATTTAGGGGAATTACTTCAGTGGTATGATAAACGAGCAAAAGATTTGACCATACGATTAAGCGAAATGCAGCAAGGATATAGGTAATTTAAATCTGGCAAAAAGATTTTAAGGGATAATTTTGTCAATCAGAATTAGGATTCGTAGCGCAGCTTGGACAGCGCATCTGCCTCCTAATGAGCAAAAATAAAAATTGAAACAGGAGAAAGCAGGTGGTCGTGGGTTCAAATCCCACCGGATCCGCCATTTTACTATTTTATTCGTTTTTCTCTCTGTATCTCCCAATAAACGGTAAAAGCATTCCTACTTTCTTTTGATAAGCAAAATATTCTTCACCAAATTCTTGTAACAAAATTTCTTCTTCATATTTTGCTGTAAAGTAATAGCCAATTATTCCAAGTATTAATGGCAATAATAGATAGTTCATCATAGCTAGTGGGATACCTAGAAAATAATAGCAATATGAAGCATATAATGGATGTCTGACAATTCTAAACCCTAATTTTACTGTTAATTTATTTGGCACACCCCAAGAGATAGCTTGAGTTTTACGAGCGATTCTTCCAAGACAAGCAATTATTGTTCCAAAACCAATTATTACCATTCCAATGTATTGAAATGCTTCTCCAGCAATTGGAATTTCAAAATTACAAATCATCACAAAATTATCCCAAGTGAAAATATGAAGTACTGGCCAGAGAACACTAAAAACCCAAAAGTAAATGCTTGTTATTACAGTTATGATTTTCACTAAATTTTGGTTCCCCCAAGCAGAATATTCCTTTGCGTTTTCTTTGTATTTCTCTTGCTTATCTCTTAATGTTAGAATATCTAATGGTATATGAATTAAGAAATAAAGCAGAATATTGGCTCCTATATAATAAGCAATAATGTTATAATTGATCATAGATACCAATAAAATTCTTTGGTGTTTCAGATTATAAATGTTATATCAATTGTAATACCAATTTGTAAATCTAATTTGATTTTAATATGAACTGTAAGTAATCAACAGCTTTTGGTAGAGCTACTTGGACTTCGGAGCTAATCGTTAATCCTTTATCAATCACTTTAACTACAATACCAAAAAAAATGATTTCTGCTTCTGCTAATTGCTTATCATCTACTTGCATAATTTTCAAAGCTTCTATGCTGCCTATTCGATGGGCACTACGAATTGAAGCAGTGAACTTTTCGGTTATATCTTTTAATTTAGAAGAAAAAATAGTTCCTACAGGGAAATCCCCTGTAAGAGCATCAATAATTATTACTCGCTTATGATTTTTGAAATATAGACGTAATTTGAATATATCAGTATCTAATTTTACGTAATCAGCTTGCACTTTTCTTTTTTGTAATTCATCAAGTATCTTATGACCGATTGCATCATCTGACATTACTGTGCTACCAAGTGAAACAATTAAAGTTGAAGCCATTTATTTCTTTACCTCAGTTACATGTACACTGCATGAAACGCAAGGATCATACGCACGAACAATCGTTTCCAATTTTTGGCTAATAATTTTGGAATCTTTAATACCTTGTTCTAACAAGGTATTGGTTTCTTGTTTTAGATCCACTTCAAGTTGTGCCAAATACATTGCAGTAGGTGTTATAATATCTGCTTTCTCGATTAATCCTCGCTCATTAACATCAATTGTATATGCAAGTAAACCTCGTGGTGCTTCTGAAATCGATACTCCATGACCTGCTTCTTTAATCTTGTATTTCTTTGCTTTTTCATCTTTTATAGTTTCAATTAGTGAATTTGTTAATTCAATAGCATAATCAACAAAATAGACTAATTCTATTGCTTGTGCTAAATTGTTAGCTAATGGATTTGATGGATCTAACAAGCTTCTAGTCTGATCAAAGAAGTCTTTACCTCTTCCAGTTAACAAGTCATTAAATAGGGTTATTCGTGATAATGCACTAGTCATAAATGGCTTGCCTTTATAGCTGCTATGTTTTGCGAATGAATGAGGTACTACGTGTTCTATAATATGACTCTTATAATCTGAAGTGGGAAAATTCTCACCAGTATTTGAAGAGATAGTTTCTCCTAAAATAGTATACATCTTCCCTCTTGGTTGTAGTGCTAAATGAGTTCTTTTAGATGCTATTTCAGGCCAGATCTCTTGTTTTAGAAATAGATTTAAAGCAATTTCTGATTCTTCTCTAAGTGAAATCAATTCATCTCTTATTTCAATTAAAGAATTCTTAGTAGGCACCTTACCAAATCCACCAAGAACAGCATTTTCTTGATGCATAAATCTCGATCCTAATAAAATTTGTATTTTGGCTCCAATATCTTTCAATCTTAAAGCACTTTTTACTTCATTAGGATACTTATTTGACATGGAGAAAGCATCGAGGTAACCTAAGAAGTCTGGGAGAGCTAATAGGAATAAATGTAATGTATGACTTTCAATTTGATCTCCAATATACATTAATTCACGAAGTATTTCTGTTTGCTTTGAAGGTTTTATGTTTAAAGCATTTTCTGCTGCTTGTATTGCTGTTATTTTATGAGCTGCTGCACAAAAAGAACATACTCTTGGGAAAATAGCTATTGCTTCTTCAACGGGTTTGCCCAAAGTTATTGCTTCGAAAAACCTTGGTCCTTCAAAAACATTGATTTTAATCTCTTTCAAATTATCATTTTCTAATAAGACCTCAATACCTGCTTTGCCTTCTATACGTGCAATATGGTCAACAGTTATAGGGACAGTTATTTGATTTTTAGACATCTCTATTCACCTTTGAATATTTTTCCCAATAATTTTTCGAGATTGGGATTATGCGAACCAAAAATTTTCATCCTAGCCCGGATGTATTCTTCACTAAAACCTTTATCCTTGAAAACTCTAGCAAGAGAATCAAACCAAGCAGTGTCATGTTCTACTGGTCCACGGCAACCAATGCATGGAATATTATAACTTATGCAACGAGCGTCACATCCTGCTGTGGTTATTGGTCCTAAACAGGGTAAACCATTTTCAATAAGAATACAAGGATTACCTGCTAATCTACATTCTTGACATACTGGATAATCTTTCTCCTCAGGCCATGTACCAAAGAGAAATGTGGAAATGAAATAAACAATTTCAGATTCTTCAGGCGGACATCCAGGTAGCTTATAATCAATTTTAATATGCTTTTCAATTGGAGTTGCTTGAAGCCCATTGAATTGAATCTTATTGGTACCATAAACTTCTTTATAGAGTGTATTGTAATCTGTTTCCCCTTCAGACCAACTCTGCACTCCACCATTGATAGCACAAGCACCTAAAGCAACAACAATTTTACTATTTTTGCGTATCTCCTTAATTTCTTCAAGTTCTTGTTCTGTTGAAACTGAACCTTCAATAAAAGCAATATCTACTTTTTCATGCATGTTGCTGTTAGATGATAACATGTAATAGCATTTTATATCGATTACACCAGTTATTTCTAAAATATGTTTAACCATTGCTATACTTAATTGACACCCATAACAAGAAGTAAGAGCATAGATACCAACTTTAACCTTCTTTCTGCTTTTCTGTTGAGCATCATTAGCAATCGAGACAATTTGTTTGGCATAATCTTCTATTTCTTTTGCTATATCCTTAATTTCTTTTTGACTTAAACGTGGGTTTAGCATTTCTATACCTCCATTTATTCAAGCATTCCTGGTGTTGATATAATATCATAATAATCAAACACAGGTCCATCCTTGCAAGCATATTTCCAAGATGTGGAATTTCCTAAATTACAATGACCACATTTTCCAACACCACATTTCATTCTTCGTTCAAGTGTAACGAAAATATTTCTTGGGTCATAATTTAGTGCTACTAATTTCTCAAACATAGTTTTATACATTCGAGGGGGACCACACAAGGCTACAGCACATTGCTGAGGGTCAACATTTACTTTATTTAAATGCTCATCAGCACGACCACGAAGACCAGTACAATTGGAATCACGAGTAACAGTTTGTACAATCTTAATATTTTCAGCTTCTGCAATATCACGTAAAGCTTCTAATTCTCGAACAAATAGTAATTCATTGCAGTATTTAGCTGAATTAATAATCGTGATGTTACCAAATCTCCAACGATTATCTAAAGCATAGAGAAAAACTGATCGAAGTGGAGCCATCCCTAAACCAGCTGCTACAAGTAAAAGATCCTTATCCCAGAATTTCTCCATAGGAAAACCATTGCCATAAGGTCCTCTTATTCCAACAATTTCCCCTCTTTCAAGTTCATGAATCTTAGTTGTTACTCTACCAGCTTTGCGAATACATAATTCAAAAAAGCCTTTTCTCATAGCTGATGAACAAATAGAAATAGGTGACTCACCAATACCAGGAAGGGAGATTTCTACAAATTGACCTGGTTTGAATTGCCAATTTGCTGCTTTTTCTTGATCCTCAAAACGAAAGAGGAATAATTTATCCATTTCTGTTATATTGTAAACACGTAGCAATCTACATTTATAAGTGTCATAAACATTATCTTTTGCATCTGGTACAATTTGGGGTTTTCTTATAGTCATTAGAGGTCACCATTTATCTCCATCAAATTTTTCTTAAAATTGATAGTAGCAGGACAGAATCTTGTACATCTCCCACATCCAACACAGTAGGAAGTGGTTACTGCTTTACAATAAGCATTTTTACACATGTATCTATTCTTAAAACGTGATTCTTTTGTTTCACGAAAATTATGGTCTCCTGCAACTAAACCATGAGTTCGGAATTGACAGCTATCCCAATTTCGAATTCGCAAACCTGTTATACTATCTAAGTTAGGATAATCCCGAACATCATAACATCTACAAGTAGGACAAGTTATAGTACAATTTCCACACCCAAGACATTTCTCGCTTTCACGTGTCCATAAAGGTATCTTATCTTTTAATTCCAAATAATATCGAAGACTATCCCAATTACCTTCAACAGTGAACATTTTTTTCTTCTTCTTATCGAATAACGATAATTCTTCGGTATCCTTTTCAGTTACTTCCTCGAACAATTTTAATTGGGGATCAATGATTTTGTGTCCTTTGATACTACCTACTCTTATGACATACCCATCTGGTACTTCACTGAAGAATAGGTCGAATCCCTTATCAACAAATTCAGTACGACGAACATTGCAAAAACAATACTCATCAGGTAAACAACTTATTCCAATAATTATTCCTTGTTCTCTTCTTCTTTGATAATAAGGGTCAGGTTCTTCATCAATGAAATTTGAATCCGTGATACGAAGGCCTACAATATCACAGGAATGTACACCAAATAACACAACAGGACCTTTATCATCAAAAATCTCATACATTTCAACTAATTCTTTATTAAATTCAAAAAGTGATTCTTTTGGCGGATAGAAAAATCTTCTAGGTGGCAATATAGTTCGATCATAATTGAAAACAACATCTTGCACATCTTCGACTTCTCTGAAATCATAAGTTTTTTCTGAGATTTTTTTTGGAGCATAAAGTGTTCCATAGGATTTCAAACTTTCAAGGAATTTGAAAATATTCTCATTTTTAATTTTCAGGTATCTCATGGCTAATTTCTACCAATTTTTTTATTTTTTCATTAGGGTATTATGGCAAGTTTCAATCTTATTTTCTTTAGCTATTTTTAATTTTCTAATTGAATGAGAATAAAAAAGGGTTTTATTTTTTCAATTCAATAATTTTTTCACAAATTTCAGCACAAAAATGACAAAGAAGATTTTTTTGTGACAAAATATCTCTCTATTAATATTTTATTAAAGTACTATTTTATTTTGTATTGAATAAAATTTTTTACTATTCATTTATAAATTACTATGAAAATATAAAGCTCTAACACAAAATCCTTAACTATAAAATAGATATTTTTACTATTAAAATAGCTGTTACATTTTCCTTTTGAAGAGGAAGAAATAATGAATCCTGTTAAAATCTTACTTGTAGATGATGAAGAAGACCTTCTTAAAGCAACAAAACTATATCTAGAAAGTGTTGAAAATAATCTACAAGTAACAACAGCTACTTCTGTTAAGATAGCTATGGCTTTAATAAAAAGTGAAATTTTTGATCTGATTATTTCTGATTATATGATGCCTGATAAAAATGGTTTAGAATTTCTTGTTGATTTACGAGAATCTGAATACAATACTCCCTTCATCATCTTTACTGGACGCGGTCGTGAAGAGGTGGTGATTCAAGCTTTAAATTTAGGTGCGGATTACTATTTACAAAAGGGTGGTGATGTGAAAAGCCAATTCAGTGAATTGATTAATCTCATTAAAAAAACAATTGAAAGAAAGACTGCTGAAATATCCATTCGAAAAAGTGAGGAAAAATTCTCAAAAGCATTTCAATATAGTTTTAACAGCATTTGGATATCAAAATTAGCTGATAGTGTAATAATTGATGTCAACAATAATTTCTCAAAGATGTTAAAATACACACGATATGAAATAGAAGATACTGTTCTACTTGATAGTTCTTTTTGGGCTAAAAATGGCGATTATATTCTTTTCAAAAATCGTCTTAAGAATACTGGCGAAATTTTTGATTTTGAGACTGTTCTAATAGGGAAGGATTCTAGAATAATACCTGTAATGATTTCAGCTACTTTAATAGATATTGAAGGTGAAATGTGCATACTCACAGTTGCTCGAGATATTTCTGAATTAGCTCAAGCGGTAGAAGCACTAAAAGAAAATGAAAATAAATATCGCTTATTATTTGAAGACTCACCAATAGCATTATTCAACTTGAATTTATTTGATATTAAGATAAAGATCGATGAACTTCAGAAAAAAGGAATTCAAAATATTGTTGATTTCATAAAGAAAGACATAAAATTAGCTATTGATTTATTGAGTTTAATAAAATTAAATGAGCTAAATAAAGCTGCTTTAGAATTAATTGGCGCTAAATCAATAAACGAATTTGAAAATATTTTTGGTCATAATTTTGCGATTAAAAATATTGGTATTTTCCTTCGTATTTTAGCTTTCCTATTGAATGGAGAGGAAGTTTACGAGGGAGAATTCACTATTGATAATTTGCAAAATAACCAATATCAAATAATAATGCGTTTATCATATGCTCCAGGTGCTCAAGATACTTGGTCTAATATTTACATTTCCATGATTGACATAACTAAAAGAATTCGAGCCCAAGAAAATTTGAAAAAAGAACGTAAAGCTTTCAGTATTTTAACTGCTGCAGCAGTTAATAGCAAAACAATCTCAGAATTGAGTGAAAAAATACTTGCAGGATTATTAAGCACCCTTGAATTTGAAATTGGAACAATCAGGTTAATTGATACTCAGAAAAATGATTTGGTACCCATTACAATTCAAGGCATTGATAAGGATAAGAAGAATTTAATCAAAAATATCTCTTCAGAAGATTCTTCTAGTAGGTTACTCAGTAGATTGAAAGATAGAAAAATAATTTTCATTTCAGATACAAGTAAAAGTGATTTGGTCAAGGATTCGGAAATAATCAAGCAATCGAATATTAAATCGTATATTTTTTGTCCAATTATAAATTCTGAGAATAAATTATTTGGATCTATCCAACTTGGTACCAAGATAAAAAAGGAAATTCTTGAGGAAGAAAAATTCTTCTTTGAAATTGTTGCAGAAATGTTTTCAACATTATTGGATCGAATGTTGGTAAAGTGAATTAGAAAAATCTAGTAGAAAAAATTTAAATAAAAAAACCATTTTTTCGCAAGTTTATTAAAAGAATCATGAAGATTTAACTCAGATGTGGTGGATTACTTGTCACAGAACCTTGAATCAGAAATAATAGATGAAATAAAAAATTCATTAAATAAAATAATTAAGAAATTAGGATTAACAGGAGAAGCAACTATACAAGAGATAAAAGCAAAATCAGACTTTGGTGATTTTTGTGCACCTATTTTTCAAATTGCTAAAGATAATAAAAGAAATCCCAAAGAATTAGCAAATGAACTTGTTCATAATTTTCCTAAAGACCATTTATTCATATCTGAAATTTCTGCTGAAGGAGGTTTTGTGAACTTTGAACTTAAAAGATCTATTTGTTCTAGGAAATTGCTCGAACCAATTCTTTCCAATGATTCTTTTTATACAAATCATTCCATGAAAAATCAAAAAATTATGATTGAACATACTAGTGCTAATCCTAATGGACCAATCCATATAGGGAATTTCAGAGGTTCAATAATAGGTGATACTTTTGCTCGAATATTAAAGTCACAAGGAGCAAATGTGGAAACTCATTTTTATGTGGATGATTTAGGGCATCAAATTCCTGTTCTTGTTATTGGTTATGAATTATTAAAAAAATATAACAAAGTGAAATTAGATGTAAAAATAGATCATTATTTGGGTAGAATTTATGGTATAACCCATACAATGTATGATATTCAAAAAATGAAACATGAATTGAAAGAAAAATATAATATAATGATGGGTTCAAACGAGTATTGGTTGGAAAAAGAAGAAAATAGTATTCTAGCCACTAAAGAAGTTGAAGAAAAACTCTCAGCTGACGAATTAGTTGAATTTAAAAAACAATTTGACTTCCTCTTCAATATTCAAACAGATATCTATAAGCGATTTAAGAAATTATACAATACCATAAAGGAGTGCATTGAAAAGGAGCAAATAAATCTTCCAAAAGAAGTTCCTGACCTTAACAGACGGTATATGGATAATGAAAAGGAAGCAGTAAGAATTGTACGAACCACTTGTTCTGATGTTCTAAAAGGACAAAAAGAAGAATTACAAATAATGGGTATAACTCATGATGTTTATGATTGGGAATCAGATCTTCAATGGTCAGGTAAAGTTGATTTTGTTCTTAAAAAATTAGAACAAAATGGTTATCTAATAAAGGATAAAAAAGCCCGTATTTTTGAGGCTAATAAAGCAGCAAATCTCGAAGGAGCTCGTAAACACCTAAACTTGAAAGACTCATATGAAGTCCCAAATGCTATTATGGTCACATCTGCAGGAGATAAACTCTATATTTCTCGAGATTTAGCTTATTCTCTTGAAAAGATCGATCGTTATAAATGCGATAAGGTTTACAATGTAATAGGAAAAGAACAAGAACTTACCCAAAGACAGCTCAACTTGGCTATACGAGCAATTGATAGAAAAGATGTTGCTGATAAAATCTGGCATTTGAATTATGAATTTATGGAGTTAAAAGGAGCATTAACTAGAATGAGTGCTCGTCGTTTACAATATATTACTCCGTTAGAGCTTTTAGAGAAGACAAAAGAAGCAGTGTTAAATGCTTTCCTAAAAGAGCGTGATTATCCACAAAAAGAAAAGGAAGAAATAGCAAGAGTAGTTGCTGTTGGAGCAATAAAATATGCCATAATAGCTATTGGTCTAATGAAGAAATTAGTGTTTAATCCAGAGGAAGTAATTTCATTAAACAACAATACTTCACCTTTTATCCAATACGCTTATGCAAGGTCTCAGAATATTTTAGCTAAAACTGATTTTGTTTGGAAAAATGATTTAGGTAATTCTTTGACCACTCTAAAAGAAGATGAAGAATGGAATCTAATATTGGAACTGATAAAACTTCCACAAGTCATAAAGGATGCTGCTGAGCAAATAAAAACAGAATTGATTTGTAATTATCTCTATGATATAGCAACTTTATTCAACAAATTCTATGATACTCACAGAGTGTTAGATGCAGAAACAAAAGAACTCATAACAGCAAGATTAGCATTAACTTATGCCACTGGTAAAATTATTTCTTCATGTTTAGATTTATTAGGCATAGAATCACCAAAAAGAATGTAAAAATTCTTTTCAGATTCTTTTTTTATCTATTCCTAGGTATTATCAAGATAGGATTGTAGATAACACATTGACTTTTGAATAATTAAATCCTAATTAACTATGAGATAGTGATTGGTGAGTTAACTAAGTTCACAATACCTATCAAATTGTCCAGAAGAATAGTTGAAAATTAGTATAATGGTGCTGCTGTTTGGAACGAATAGGATTTAATGATGATTATGAAAATGACCGTTCAGGTTTGAAAAGATTTGTTGATGATATTAATAGAAGAGCTCCTCCTCCTGTTGTAAAGAAGCCTTTAGGTAAAACCAACTGCTATGTTATTGGTGTTGGAGGTGGGGGAAATAATACAATCAACCGATTAATGTCTACTGGAATAAAAGATGCATTATGTATTTGTGTAAATACTGATCTCC
>JAEORM010000207.1 GCA_016840905.1 Candidatus Gerdarchaeota archaeon
CTTCTTATAAAATAAGAAATTTGGTGCCTTTAGTGATTGTTTCACCTACCAACCACTCTATAAGGGATATGTATAGTATATAGTATACTTCTATACTATACAATAGTGTATAATAACTGTATTACACATATATATAGATAGTGGACATATGTGTAGTAAATTAGAACACAAGATTTAAATATATGGTTAGAGTTACATAATTATGAAAAATCTGAAAGAAAAGATTCAAGAGTTTGCTATTCGCTTTCAAAGAGGTCATTCTGAAGTACGTTGGAGAGAAAGATGTATCCCACCAGATGAAATAGAAAAAATAGTTTATGATTTTGATGTAATTGAAACAGAAGATGATGGAACCTATTTATTATGGGGAATATTAGATGATAAACGAATGGTGCATATTTGGTGTTATCTTGATTTTCAAACAAAAACTATTTGGGTACTCACTGAATATATTCCAGATGACGACCATTTTACCGCAGAATCTAATTATCGAGAACGGGTAAAATATAAAAAATAAGACCTAAAAGAGAAGACTATTTATCTTTTTATTCCTCAAAGCTACTGAGGAAACAAAACGTGCAAAATCTTTCTTGGTTAAATGATCCTATTTATTTTGATACAGAACTCAAATCAGTTAATGAGTGGATCAATGCCAATGAGCTTATTGAAACCAGTAGGAAAGAGGAAATCTTTCTTAATGGCACTACTATCTTGAACCTTTATCCTATTCTTGTTCGTCAAGTAGATTTTGTTCGTGTAAATCCTTTTTCTTAATCTAAATGAATTTTTTGATGAAATATGTGAGTAGTAGATAGCAAAAATCATATAATTAATACTTATTTAAAGAAAAAAAGTAAGGTAGTAATTAGTACTACTTTTTACGTTTAGTTGTTTGGATTATAACAAAAACAGCTATTGAAATTAAGAATAGTGGTGTAATCATATCTCCAAATAACCCTGTTTTCTCTTGTATCGAAAGTAGGTAATATGAATAGTTGTTTACATCCCATTGGGTATATCCATGGTAGTATGTTTCATTTCTATTATAAAATAGGTGTAGTTGATAATCATATCCAGGGAAAAGTCGTATATCATATATTGATGTTAATTCATGTGAATTCATAGGAAACATCATTTCAATTGTAACGTGTGTTTCATTATAATGGCATTTACCTTCTGTATTCTCTTGTCCATAAACTGTTTCGTTAGTTATTGGTTCAGTTTCTACTAAATTCTCGTCATATTTATTGCCGTGGTCATATAAATCATAAGATCGATTATAGTGCATATCGAATGCTTTTACATCATTCCTATCACTAAGTGCATAACCGTATTCTAAAAATTCGATATATATTTCTTGGGAATATGATAAATTGAACAATGGTGTGGTTATACCAAAAAAGATATTCTCCTCTTTATCATATACAGACATTAGTTGTATGGTAAAATTATCACTTGAATTGTATGAAGATGACATCAGAGGTTCTATTGGTTTTCCTTGTGCCCATTCACCTGATGAAAAAACTCCATCAATAACAGGTGCTTCACTTTCTGTTGAGTAAAGTATGCCCAATTGCACATTTCCTATAACATTTAAATTATCCATCGATAAAAATACAAGTAAACTTATAATTATCAACAAATTGTTAAATTTGCTAATTTTCAAACCCTCCTACACTCAATTTAACATTATTATAAATTAAGATTGTGATATTTTATGAGGTTTTTACAAAAAATCTTCAAATTATAGTTTCATTACATGGTAATACTCCTGGATTATACAAAGCAAATAGTGAATCAATAATTACTTTTGCTTCTGCACTGAAAAGTGTGTATGGACAAACACCTTCATCTTTATATTTCATACCAAAATGGATATGACATCCTTCTCCATGATAGAGTAAGGTTCCTAGAACAGCCCCTCGAGTGACTTTTTGATTCATTTCCAATAATACTGCTTCTCTTTGTAGATTGGCAAACGTTTCGTTTTCTGCCCATGATTCAAACGTCAAGCAAAATTCATAATTCCAGGTGGTAGCAAAATGCAACTCTGTTTGCCAGAGACCTTTATCTGGGCTATATAACCATGTTTCAATATAGGTTACTCGTAGATTACATGGTGCAAGAATATTTACTGATGCATTACACCCAAAGTCGATCCCATTATGAAATGCTCCCCAAGGAGCATAACCATATCCTCCAATAATATGTATTACTGCCAAACTAGCCACAGGAAAATCTAATACTGGTGCATCAAATGACCATTCAGCTGGTCTATTATCCCAAATTACAAATCCACCTAGCCCAGCTCCAATAACTATTATTGGGATAAATATTCCAAGTAAAATTTTACCACTTCGTTTCATGAATAAATTATCTACAGTTTCAAGTTATAAAATTAATTCCAGTATCCAATCAGTGGAAAAATAAGAAAATAATTCCGTGTTGTTACACCAGAATCATTTCTAAATATTATATTTTACTTTGGTCAACTCTTCAGATACTTCCCATAGCTTTTTGGCATCTTTCATATTATGGGACCTTTTATTAGATTTAACTTTCTTTGGATATCCCCTCATACCAAATAACCCTCGAGGACCATAATATCCTCCTCCTTGGACGTCAGCTGCTGTGGCAGCATATAACATTGGTAATGCTCCCATTGATTGTTTTTGACCAAATATTGGATTTAGGAATCTAAAAAATCCTGAATATCTTTGTAGATTGGTCCTTGTCCAACCTGGATGTGATGCTAAGCAAATAGTTTTCTTCCCACTTGTTTCTAGTTTTCTTTGCAGTTCATAGGTAAATAGCAAATTAGCTAATTTACTTCTGGTATATGCTGCTAACTTTGAATATCCTTTTTCCCATTGTAAATTGTTGAAATCCATTTTTCCATATAGATGAGCGAAACTACTCATATTAACTATCCTAGAATCTTTTGTCTTCAGTAAAGTATCTAGTAACAATCCTGTTAAAGTAAAATGACCCAAATGATTTGTTCCCAATTGATATTCAAATCCATCTGCTGTCTTTTGTTTGGTAATCATCATTACTCCAGCATTATTACAGAGGATATTCAATTGTTGATATTTCTTATTTAATTCATCAGCAAATCTCTGTATAGATTTCAAATCAGCTAGATCTAATTGTATTATTTCCAATTTAGCGTTTGGATTTTCAGTAATAATTTCATTTTTAGCTTTTTCTGCTTTTTCTGGATTTCTACATCCCATTATTACTTGAGCACCTTTTCCTGCAAGAGCTTTTGTTACTTCAAATCCAATACCACTATTTGCACCTGTTACAACCGCAATTTTCCCGGTTTGGTCTGGTATATCATCTATTGTCCATTTTTTCATTACCATTTTTTACCGCTCAACTTTTAATTTTCTATTAATTACAGAATTTACTTCATCCTATTAATATTGCTAATTATTTTGTATCATATTTCGGAATGAAAAAGTATTAATTATAAGTTAATCATTTATCATTTATGAATAAAGATGTTCTAGAAATAGCTTTTCTCACTGCGTTTGGTAAAGCTAATTTAAAAGGGAAAGATAGTCCATTCTTGAAAAATCATCCAGCAGCTTATAATTATCGAAATATGAGATTTGTGAAAAAAGAACCTTCTGTTGAGCAATTACTAGCAAAAGATATTATTGCCAAAGATCCCAATGATTGGTTTACTTATCTTAAAAATAATAAATTCACCAAATTACATCTAATCTATAAACCTGAATTGAAACTTAAAATGAAACCTCATTATAAAAAATTCTTTGATAGTAAAAGCAATTCTTGGTATATCTTTGCTGAAAAGGATTCAAAATATGATGTTTGGAAACAAAAATGGCAGGCTGAAAATGGTGAGGCAATTTCTTATTATTATCTTCTAATTGAAGCTATGGAAATTGATAAAATTAGCACCTTGTCTTTAGAAACAACGATTCGATTTTTGAAAATTATTTTAAATGAGCTAATTGAATTCACAACCAGAAATGAATTAACTAATTGGACGAATGTTTTCCAAACAGCTCTTGATAAATTTAATATCAATAATCCTTCTGAACTTCTTAGTGATGAGTATCTACCTACTGAGTGTTATTCCTTAGAAGCAAAACAGATCTTAACTGCATGTGATCAAGCTTGGGTTTTTGGTGGTATGGGCTCTTGGAATGATATTGTACATGTTGATAACTATGATATCTATCGTCGATTAACAGATAATCTTTATGATACTCTAAACAATTCTGTGGCTGCAGCTATCAATAGTTACCTTTGATTTCTGCTAGCTTTAGTAGCTAGCTAATATTTTTTATTGATTGTAAAATGATGGATTGATATTTTCTTTTTCCTTTCGATAACTCAAAAACCATGAAATTATTAAAAGGAATCTTTATTCTTTATACTACATCTGTAATTTTCTTTTTAGTTTAGATCCTCTGATTATCCTAAAATGAATATATAACAGAAAACCGCCTATTACAATAGTTGTTGCAAGCACATAAAGTGACCAACTGACAGTAAATTTTCCTTCTAAATAACTTGTTACAGTAAAATCAACCCCTAAACAAATCACTCCTATACCAAATAAAATTAAGGCAGCGATATTTGCTCCTTTATTTTTAACATATAATCCACCAACAGCTACTGCTATACTGACAGTAATTATTATAGCAATTATAGGCAAACCTAATCTCAAGAACCAATCTATATGTCTATTATCAATTAAGTCTATTATTAGAAGATAGACAGAAACTGGTAATGTTTCTCCCACTAATAACGCAGCTATTTTTTTAGGAAATAGTAATGGTACTGTTAACAGTATCCAAGCTAATAATAAGGAAGCTATTGGGTAAAGAGACCAGCTAACTGTTTTATTTATTATTAAATCAATAAATAATGTTATGAGTAAAGGAATAAGTAATGATACACTAGTTATTTCCCAAGCAAGTAATCTTTTCTGTTTCCCAGTTTTGGTTTTCTTTGGAGAAGTTACTTGTTCATCAGGATATTTCCTTTTTGTTTCAATTGGTTTATCATTTAATTCTTGGATTGCTGTTTGACATAGAGGACAGTGTGTTTTATCTTCTTCTATTTCAACACCACAACGACTGCAATATGGCATGATTTTTCCTCCTAATTTGTTTCAATTCGAACTTTTATTCCTTCTTTTACCAATCTTGTAAAAAATAATCGTTCTACTTTTGATTCACTAATATTTCTTCCAAATGTTATGTATAATTTATCTTGAAGACTTACTATTGCACATCCAACTTTTGTTACTGGACTTGGAGCTGGAACAAATTGTGCTTCAATAATTTCATCTTTAATTTCATCAGGGAAATTTAATATCCCTAAATTGGTGAGTACCCCTGAATAAAGATACTCACCTAGATTATTATAGATTAATTTGCCAAACATTTTCTTCAAAAATAATGGCGTTATTCTTAATAAAGGATTTAATTCACCTCGGACATTTCTCGCAATCCATTGATTAATGAATTTGTCTGATACTTCAACTCGCATATAATGATATGTTTGCTGTAGTATTTCTTTGAAGGTGTGTTTTCCTAAGCGAGGATCTATGCTTGGTGTTACATAAAGTGAGAAATTTCTCATTGTTTTTGTTGGATAGATTTTCCTCAAATTTACTGGAATCTGTAATCTTATTGGTTTCATCAATTTCTTTTGTTCTTTATTTGGTAAATCAAATAAGATTTCTTGTAGCGCATCCAAATACACTGCTATAAGGTATTCTGTTAGTGTTACATTCAATTCCCTGGTTTTTTTCAATATTTCATCTACGGATATTATTCCCGTAGTTACATGATAGACTCCTTTCGGTTCTAAGGAATATGGTAATTGAAATGCTCTTGAGGGGCTTTTGGGATTCGGTATATCTTTCAGATAATTTCTTTTGAAAGCATCTTCATATTCCTCATTATGGGGATTTTCATTCAAATCAAGGATATCTTTTTCATTACTATACTTTTGATCATCTTTTCTTAGATACTCAGAAACTAATGTCTTTAGAAAGGTTAATGCCCCTGTTCCATCTGTTATGCTATGATGAAATTCTACTGCTATCCTATTTCTATAAGCTCTTACTCTAAAAGGAAAAATCCCTCGTTTTGTTATAGGCATTTTTTGGCAAGGATATTTTGTCTCAAGTATAACCTTAGGTTTTCCAGGATTATTTTCCCAATAATACCAAAATAATCCTTTTTTTAATTCGACTTTATAGTAAGGAAAACGCTCTATTATTTTATCAAGTGCATTTTGTAATTGTGTAATATTGATCGGTTCTTTTAAGCTTACTGAAAGCCTAAATAAACAAGTTATTCTCGAAGAGGTTACCAATGAAAATAATGTTGCAGCATTATCTAATCTAAACCAATCATCTTTGTTATCTTTTACCAAGTGCTTCTCTTTTGTTTCGTTTTTTATGGAGTTATCTGCACCTGGGATAGTCATTAAAAAAACAACCATTACTTTTTGATTAATAATTTCTTCTTATTATATAATGAAACTTTGCTAATATTCAATATTTGAGTAATTACTTTTTATTTTAACAAAAATTCTTTCATAAGCTTCATTACAGCTAAGGTTGAATTATAGCTATTTAATTTTTTTAGAAGTTTATTTTTTATTGTAATTTTTTTCATCAAGGATTCAAAAAGGATATTAGGATATTCAATTTCATATAAAATAAGCCCTTCAGCTGGTGCTAAAGCAGTATTTCTTTTTATATTCTCACTTGTTGGATCAAGTACTTGCTCTATTACCTTCACAGGAAATTCCTTTTTTCCTATTGCCAATACTAATGAAACCATTTTTCTTACTTGATGCCATAAGAAACTTTGTGAACTAAATTCAAATTCTAGTAAGCTGTTTTTCCTTATTAAGCGTACTTTTGCTGTAACTAGTGTCAGAATAGTTGATTTAGGTCTTCCATCAGGTAAATTATCTGGTTTTTTACACAATTTTGCGAAATCATGAGTGCCTACTAATTTTTTCAATGCTTTTCTCATGATAGACAATTTCTCATTTGAATAATTAATGTAATACCTGTATGTTCGTTTTGCTGCTGATCTTCTTGCCTGAAATTCATTATCTACTTTTGCTATTCCCCAAGCATACATATCCTCTGGTAATTTCTGATTTATTTCCTCAAGATAAATAGGGTCTCGTAATGAATCAAAACTAATTACTTGGGATAATGCATGAACTCCACTATCAGTTCTCCCTGCAGCTGAATATCTAGCGGATGGAAAGTCCTTAATTATCCCCAATTCTATTAAAGCGGTGGCTATTTCACCTTCAATAGTCCTAATCGAACTATCTTGTCTTTGGAATCCTTGATAATTCTTTCCAAGGTAAGCTATCTTTATTGCATATCTCTGGGTCATTTAGCTAACCACTCCAATTGAAAAGAATAGCTTCTAAAAAATAAATTATATGGCAGCATTTGCTAATTCTTCATGTAAATCTGCTTCTATTTTTGTTGCTAAATCCCTTCTAAATACTGGGGGTATGATTCGTAATTTTGTTATTAACATGTCTAAAATTTGGTCAACTACATTTTTTATATCAAATGGTTTTATTTCAGCTAATCCTTGAACAATTGATTCTTCAACAAATACCTTCACAACTGATGAAATAACAGCAAAGGTTATACCATCTCGTTCAACGTAATAGGGGAAATTTTTTCTGTCCCTTAAGGTAAAGAAACCGAGATTCTCTATTATAGAGCTAACATACCAATCCAAACTTGTCTCTTGTACATCTAGTCTATCAGCAAATTCCTTTTTGGAATTTTGATTTGGATAGGAAGCGGGTAATCTATCAACCACATAAAGTGCTGCAGCATTAAATGCTTGTTGATCTTGTGGGAACCCTGCTTTTGTTATATATTTAGCAGCTATTTTTAATGCGAAAACTTTGTATGCTTCTTTTACAGAATGTTTACCAAAGAAGTCATAAGCATTTTTTAGAAATTTTATTGTCTCTTCAGGGGTAGCATTTTCCCACAAAAAGAGGTCCGTTTTACCGAAAGATTCTGCATTCAATTTACTTACCATTATTTCCATTAGACCCTCCCTTTTTTATCTTTTACGGAGTTCGGAAATGCCTCTATTTCTAGTAGAGAAATTGTTATCATTGATTTTTTTCTAAAAATTATTGGTTTACAAAAGTAATTTTTCCTACAAATATAGCCAAATATTAGGTCTTAGTAAAATGAAATTTATAAAAGGGAGATAATCCCTTTGAAAATGATTATTATTTTAAATTAAATAACGACCACATTTTACACAATAATATTTCTGATATTGTCTAATGTATTTCATTTCTTCACCACAAATAGGACAAAGATTTTTCTTTTCTTGTGTATCAATCTGTAATTGTGGGACAAATGGAGGTACTTCAGCTTCATCTGCTTCTTCCGACATATCTTTTAATTCAGAAATCATTGCACTAGATAATTCCGTTCCAATTACTTCAGTATCCTCATCATAATCTTCATCCTCGATTGGGAGAAGTGGTTCTTGATCGGGAATTTCTACATAACCATTATCTGGAATTTCCTGCAAATTGCGAATTGTAGTTGTTTTTGGTTTTTCTGTTTCTTCTACTTCTTCATTTGTATCTTTACTTGAAGATATATCATCCTTTTGCTCTTTGAATGGTTCAATGGGTGATGTCTCTAATAAACTTTCCAAAGCTTTTTGCTCAGCATCATATGAATCATCTTCTTGATCTGTGGGAATTGTTTCTTCTATTACTGGTAAAGTTAAGTAGGAATCATCTGATTCTTCTTGATTTTCTTGTTCTTCAAACTCTTCTTCCACTAATGCTTCTTCCAAAGGTTCATCTATTTCCGGTTCTTCTAATTCAGAATCATCAGCAGTTTCCGTTAAAGGTGGTAATCGTGATAAGAGATCTATTTCATCACTCAAATTTTCTTGTGGGATTTCTTCGACGAACTCCTCTTCAATGGGTTCCTCATCTTCAGCAATTTCAGATGAATAAATACTAGAATCTTTGGTGTAAGAAATTTCCTCTTCTAAATCCTTTAATCTTTCAGTTAAACTATCTAACTTCAAATTAATCTGTTTTAGAACTCTTTCCAATTCAGAACTTATTTTCGGTTCTTTATCTTTTTTAGGTAATTTAGATTCAATTGAATCCCGAGAAATAGTTATGGCTTTTTCTCCATCTTTAGTTGTTTTACGTCCAATAATTATTTCATCTGTTTCATCTAATACAGCCATTACTTCAGCAATTAATTTCTCAGTTTCTTCTTCTGTGTCTTCTTCAATTATGGATTTTCGTGTTGATGGAATTGTATCAATTATTTTGCTAATAGGTTGTTCAACAGCCCTTTCCATTGTTTCCAATTCAGTTACTTTCTGAATTTTCTCATCATGGGTAATTAACTCAATTGTTTCCTCTGTAACAGTTGTTTCTTTTGGTTTTATTGGACTTACGCCTTCTCTCTCTAAGAGACATCTAGCCATTTTATCGAAAGCAATATCGATATTTTCCCCTGTTAATGCTGATGTTTCTATATATTCACATTGTAAGCCTGAACTTTCTCTTAATGCTTGGGTGTATTTTAATCCTGTTTCCCTCGAGATTTCTCTTTGATTTTTTAAATCAACTTTGTTTGCACATATAATAAAAATCTCAATAGTTCCATTTGAGTATCTTATTGCTTCATCTACCCAAGTAGATAAGCTCTTCATAGAAGTGGGATTAGTAGTATCAAAAACTAAGAAACACCCTGTTGCTCCTCCATAAAAACTCGATCGAATATACTTGTATTTATCTTGTCCTGCTAAATCCCAAACCTGGAATCCTATTGTTAGATCACCAAATTTCAATTTATATGAAGAAAAATCAGCTCCTACAGTTGAAATATATTCTTCTGCAAAATGCTCTCCCATAGCACGTTTTCTAATTGTTGTTTTTCCTACAAAACTATCACCGCAAAGAACTATTTTCCATAGGAAATCTGATGATTTTTTATCATCCATTATTATTATTCCACCCTTTTTTACTCAAGCATTTATATATTAAATACAGAATGAGCTATTAGCTAATTAAATTCTGGTATTTACTTTATTATCCTCGATATTCATTACTTTTTCGTTAAAAAACCTTTCATTTTGCTTAATTTTGTAATTTAGTTTTTATTGAGTGGAAACTTTTATGTGATTTTGAGATTAAACTAATTATTTTCGGAAATTTAAGATAAGCAAAAGAACATTATTAGGAAAATATTCGAATATTACATTCCCTTATTTTCAATAAAAACATATTATTGTTGTATTAAAATTTGAATCAATAAGATTCTATGAAACATGCTAAAATTCTACTCATCGCTTTAGCTTTGATAGAAAAGAATAAGAACAAAAATCGAGTGTGAGATAAACGTTGGGATATGACCCTGATCTAAAATGTCTGAAATGTTTCCAAAGACCTAGATATGTACAATATTGTGAAGATTGTAGTGGGACATTTTGTACTGATTGTTTAATTACAGAAAAAACAGATTGTACCTATTGTAATTATTGTTCTCATATCAGTGTAGGAACCAAATGCGAAAAATGTGGTAGAGAAAATAATATGCCTGTTTCTCGTAAAGTGAATAAATGTCCTATGTGTGCTTCAATTCGATTAAAAGACATTAACAAGAAAATTAGTGGTTTACCAACTGAATTTTATGAAGCTGTTGAAAAACTAAGTTTAGGATTAGAATCCATTAATGCCTTCGCTAATAAATATACAAAAGTAGTCATTAGCGCAAAACAATTGAGAAGAGAACGTTATGGTCTTTATCCCTCCATTGAATCCGGATTAATGCGACTACAAAAATTATTTTTTGAAACACATCAACGGGCAAATGATCTTTTAGAGAAAGTATACGACCATATCTTACGTGATGCAAAAACAATAATCTTTGGTAGAAATATTTCAATCAATCAATTATCCAGAACTGATAAAACAATAAGCCTTATTGAAACTCATGCAATGAGTTATTCTAATTTAATTGATGATTTTCTTGATAAACCAAATAAAGAATTATTAGCTATTGAAGAAAAAATCGCTGAACTAAAAAATTATACCTTCCTTTTTGATGAGACTTCAGAGAAATTTGAACCTGAAGCTTATGAATTAAGGGTTGCTGCCTTCCCAAAAATTAAAATTCATTTTCCAGGTGAGAGAAGAACGAAAAATGGAATTTTATTTATTACTAATAGGAAATTATATTTCTTACCTGAAATTAAATTTATCTTCAAATTTTTAGGGCGAATAAAAATTGTTGATATTACAACCATTCGTGATATTGAAATAAAGAATAGGAAGCTTTTAGGCGATAAAATGCTACTAAATTTGCCCGAGAAGAATAGAATCAAAATCAAAACAACCAATACAATACTTGATAAAATTAGTTCAATATTCAACAATCTATTTGATGAGCATGAAGGCTATATTATCAATGATCCTTATATGATGGAAAGCTTCCCAATCAATTTGAATTACAATATGCTTCAAGATAGAATTGAACAAAGGATTAATGATCTAAAACAAGCACCGTACAGGAATATTACTCAACCTCATTTAGGTAGTATTATTACTAATCCTGCACCAGCACCACCTGTTCCTAGAGAAACAGAGGAAATGAGAACTCTTAGAATTGAATTGCAAGCAGCACGTGATACTTTAAGAGAGCTTATCAAGGCTTTTAATGATCGAAGTATTAGCCCTGAAGTATATTTTGCTCGACGAGAAAAAACTAAGCAAAGAATTCTTGCTTTAGAAGAAGAGCTTGATGATGCAAAAAAGTCTAACAATGATCAGGGAAGATTACTTGATCTTTTTAGATATTATTCTGGTGGAGGAAATCAACCAGGAAATTATTCTAGAAGGTAGAAAATTGTTTGATAAGTTAATTATTTATTAATATTTAGCTATACAGAATAACTTAAATTTAGAAAATATCGAAAAATTATATAAATTTCCATTGAAAAAGAAAGCAATGATAATTA
>JAEORM010000208.1 GCA_016840905.1 Candidatus Gerdarchaeota archaeon
AGTAAAAGACAAAAATTCGTATTTATCGTCCTATGAAAAATATCTTTAATTTATCTTAATTAAGATATATCAATCTGTAAAGAATTGTTGGTTTAGTACTAGCAATTCTTTTTTATTTCTATTTATGGAAAAGTTTATTGTTATATAATTAATATTGATCAAACGTTAATCGGTTAAACGGAGAAGAAAAATGGCATTACCACAACTTGACCTAAATGTTTCATCTCTTTCTTTAATTACTGAACTTAGTAGCAATCCAAAGAAATATGGTGTTATTATAGAAAAAACTCCTTCTGGAACAACTCTTATTGATGCTGGAATAAATGCCAGAGGTGGGTTCTTAGCGGGAAAAATTGTTACAGAAATATGCCTTGGAGGCTATGGTCAAGTACAAATTCTTCCTATGCAATATGACGATATTTTTTTGCCATCAATATATGTTCAAACAGATTATCCTGCAATTGCAACTTTAGCTTCTCAATTTGCTGGATGGCGAATAAAACATGATGATTATTCTGCCATTGGTTCAGGGCCTGCTCGAGCAATTGCTCTTAAACCAAAGAAACTTTACAGGAAATTAGAGTATCAAGAATCACCTAAAACTGCTGTAATGGTCCTCGAAACTAATAGTAAACCTCCAGAAGCTGTAATTGAAAAGATTTCTGAGCAATGTAATGTTTCTACTGATCAATTGTTTTTGGTTTTGATTTCTACATCTTGTTTAGCTGGGTCAACACAAGTTTCTGGAAGAATCGT
Source organism: Candidatus Gerdarchaeota archaeon (assembly GCA_016840905.1). The sequence goes on from JAEORM010000208.1 coordinate 757, forward strand.
AGAAACTGGTTTACATAAATTAGAGAAATTGGGATTAGATCCTAAAGTTGTAGAATATGCGAGGGGTTATGCTCCGATAATTCCTCTTCATCCCAAATTTGATGAAGCTATGGGTAGAACAAATGATGCAATTCTTTACGGTGGCACTTCATATTATATTGTTGATTATGAAAGCGATGATGAATTATCAGAGATAGTAAAATTAGCGCCTTCTTCTGCTTCAAGAATGATGCAAGAAGCAAAAGCCTTGGCAAAAAAAAGTCCAAGATTCTTAGAAATCTTTAAAGAAGCAGGTTTCGATTTTTATGAAATAGATCCCAACATTTTTGCACCTGCAATAGTTGTAATAAACAATTTACGAACTGGAAACATCTTCAAAGCAGGAAATCTAGACGTAAGTGTTTTAAAAGGATCTTTTGGGCTTTAATTTTATATAATATTATTCTATATTTTCATTCTATTTATGAATTTAATTAATTATAATACGACTTATTTCATAAGATATTCTAATCAACAAAGAATATATATTAATTCTTGAATATTGATTGCTTAGTTTAAAAAATAAACTATAGAAAATGGAACACTTTATAACAATGTTATGAATGTCTGTCTTTATAGAAATTGGAGAAAAAATAGATGAAATTTGGACTAATAAAAAGAAATAAACTAGGACTTTTATTAACAACAATTCTAACATTAAGCATGCTTTTTGCTAACATTTTCATAGTAAACGCAGATGCTGGAGGTACAGGTAAATTCTTAACAATTAACTTTGGTGATGCTGAAGGTTCAGATTGTTATGTTGTTGCTACTAAAAGCTCAGGTCAAAGTTTCACATTTCTAGCAAATACAAGTAGCACATTTAGTCAGAAAGTAGGAGCAGGGGATGTGGTACTTCAAGCTTTCCCTGATTCAACAAATGCTTGGATATTCAATTATTTCTTAGATTCTAGCGGTATTACATATGATAATGGGGATATATATAAAACAGAAAAAGGTGAAATAATATATGCACATTTTGAGGTCATTACTTATGATTTATACGTATCAGTTACAGATGAGAGAGGATATGGGGAAATCTGGTATGGGGAAAACTTGGTCGCATATCAGTATGCCGATGGTTCTGAACTAAGTAGCATCGTACCTATTCCTTTTGGGGATTCTCCATTATTTGAATTCGTTGCTTCAGCCGGTTATCATCTTTCAGCAGTTTATAATGGTACTGATTATATCGATTTAATTTTAACTGAATTTACACAAACTTATCAATTTCCTGCAATATATGCAGATGGATACTTTTTAGAAGCAACATTTTCTATTGATGGACGAG